>NZ_CP110343.1:576181-748589 GCF_034359305.1 Candidatus Fokinia cryptica
ACGATAAAGAACTCCAAGAAGCTCAGAACAAACACAATGAAGAACTCAAACAAGTTCAGGATAAACACGATAAAGAACTCCAAGAAGCTCAGAACAAACACAATGAAGAACTCAAACAAGTTCAGGACAAACACAATGAAGAACTCAAACAAGTTCAGGATAAACACGATAAAGAACTCCAAGAAGCTCAGAACAAACACAATGAAGAACTCAAACAAGTTCAGGATAAACACGATAAAGAACTCCAAGAAGCTCAGAACAAACACAATGAAGAACTCAAACAAGTTCAGGATAAACTGACACAAAATGAGAGCGAACTACAAAAAACTCAGCAAGAACTCTCACAAAACAAAGAAGAGCTTCAAAAGACTCAGCAAGAACTACAACGAGCTCAGCAAGAACTCTCACAAAACAAGGACGAAAAGATAATAAAAGAAAATGAATTAGAACAACTTATAGCAGAAACGAAATCATTAAAAATGCAGCTAGAAACGGAAAAAGATAAAACAATAACTGAGAAACAATTACGAGAAAATAATGAATTAGAGCTACAACAAATGCAAATTAAGCAAAAAGAGTTAGAACTACAACATATAGAAGAAAAAAATGAGTTGCAAAAAAAACACATAGAATCACTTAAAAGAGAGGATTCTTTACAAGATAAACTTCAAGCAATAATGAAACAAATGCAAGTAGTAACATATAAATTAGAATTAGAACAGAAAAGAATAGCAGATCAATCTCCACCCCTTGATAAAGTGAGTAATATCGTAAAAGAAGTATCAAAGACACCATCGGAGAATGAGTATAAAAAAGGAGAGCCAATTAAACCTAAAGAACATCAAAGATAATACAATTACTCGAAATTCAATAAAAGCTTAAATTTTTAAAAAAACTGTTCACATTTATTCTTTTTACCAAATAACGTGAAGAAGTTATTCGTAGTTATTTTACCTACTTCTTCTATACTCATCTTACGTATTAGCCCAATTTTTCTTGCTACTTCTATAACATTTGCTGGAGAATTTACTTTTCCCCTATAAGGAACGGGAGCGAGATAAGGAGAATCTGTTTCGATGAGAATCTTATCTATTGGTATTTTTGAAGCACACTCTCGTAACATATCAGCACTATTAAAAGTTATAATTCCCGAAAATGATATGTAAAAACCTAATTCTATATAGCTAATAGCCATATCATATGTGCCGGTAAAACAATGCATTACCCCTCTTACCTTTCCCTTAAATCTTCGAAGCACTTCTAACATTTCATTGTGTGCTTCTCTCTGATGTATAACGACTGGTAAATCGTGCATTACAGATACTTCTAATTGATGCTCAAATACACTAATTTGCTTTAATTTATCAACATCTGATAAATGAAAGTCTAAACCAATTTCTCCTATACCTATCACTTTATGATGTGACAAATATTTTTCAAAATCACATACTGTAACATTATCTTCTACAACATTTAATGGATGAACTCCTATTGTACAAAAGATACTATCATTCACTTCTGCCATACTGCACACATCATCCCACTCACTTCTTTTAGTAGAAATAGTATTCAGAAGAAATACGCCAGCACGATGCGCACTCTCTATCAAAGATGGTAGCTCTCCTACAAAAATATCAAAATTCAAATGACAGTGAGAATCAACGAATATTCGAGGGTACATCCTTTAATCTTCCACGCACAGCCCCATAGATCTAGCAGTACCTTCGACAACCTTCATAGCAGCTTCTAAATCATCTACTCCTATATCCTCCATTTTAACAGTAGCAACCCTTCGTACAGCTTCTTTTGTAATTTTGATAAATTCATCACGCCCAGGAGCTTTTGCACCACTTTCAAGTTTTGCTTCTTCTTTCAAT
This sequence comes from Candidatus Fokinia cryptica, assembly GCF_034359305.1. Classification (NCBI taxonomy): domain Bacteria; kingdom Pseudomonadati; phylum Pseudomonadota; class Alphaproteobacteria; order Rickettsiales; family Candidatus Midichloriaceae; genus Candidatus Fokinia; species Candidatus Fokinia crypta. The sequence goes on from NZ_CP110343.1 coordinate 578,059, forward strand.
AAGAAAGAAACAGGAGGCTGTTTTATTTCAAATTTGAAGGAACGATCAGAATAAGCCTGAATCATTACAGGTATTGGAGTTCCCTTTTTCATCCCAGAAGTTCTATCATTAAACTCCTTGCAAAAAGCAGCTATATTAAGACCCTTCTGACCAAGAGCTGGCCCTATAGGGGGAGAAGGAGTCGCAGCAGCCGCTGGGACTACAAGCTTTATCATTCCCACCAGTACTACATTCTTACTACCTTTCATATTAAAATTAAAAATAAGATATGTTAATAAAAAGACATGCTACTTACTACTACGCGAATAGTTATTCTCAGCCTTAATACGAGCTGCTTTCCCTCTTAAATTTCTAAGATAGTACAACTTAGCGCGTCTCACACGTCCTACTTTCATCACTTCTATCTTAGTTACTATTGGAGAATGAAGCAAAAACACTCTCTCAACTCCTTCATCATCAACTATTTTTCTGACTCTAAAAGTAGATGAGAAGCCATTGTTATGACGGGCTATGCAAATACCTTGAACTATTTGTATACGCTCGTTATTACCATCCTTAATTCTGACATGAACTTTTAGTGTATCACCACTTTTAAAACGAGGATGTTGTTCTGATATTGCTCTTTTTTTCTCGATGTAACTTTCAAGTAAATTCATGGTAGGAACACACAATTACAAGATAGCGTGAGTATAGTGAAAGCTATAAATAAAGTAAACCTCAATTATTGCACTAGCTTATAAACTTACATTACTTCATACCTCACAACTAGGAAACCAAATTCACTATCTCCACGAAGTACAGCGCTCGCATCTGACATTTGAAATTCGATATGTATTCTAGATTTTTGAATGTTCTGAACATTTCCCAATACATCCTTTTCGCATGATTCAAACTCTACAATACAATTTGAAGGTACATCATTATAAGGTAAAAACATAACTCGAATCATAGTAATAGCCTTACTTTTAGAATTTCCATAAAGTAATATTGGACTATCAGAATTTTCGCTTGGTTCAATAATACTTCTGTAATCATCTGCAACCATTTCTGAAGATATAGCAAATACTTTTTTCAGCGTATTTTCTCTCAATTTTTCATTCATTAATGATGGAGTGTACGTTTCTCTCAGGATTACGTAGTGTTGAAGTATATATTCTGCAATAGAAGCATTAATATCAGATTGTACATTCAATGGTCTTACTTTTTTTAAAGTAAGAGCTGCATTTTCGTTGTATAGTACAAATGATCGTTTTTTGACCTGAGCACCATTCAAATACGTTGAGATATTTAATGCTAGGGCAGCAGAAACTAAAAGTAATACTATTGACAAGTAAACAAAATCTCTATATTGCGATAGGTATTTTGTAAAATACCAACATCGTACATCGTCAAAATATTGCTGTAGATCTATTTTATCTGTACTGTTATTCATAATGATAAATACGTATGCATAATCCAAGATTAATTAAAATTTACGTAAAGAGAAATGTCAAAAACAAAAGAACATGAAATCGAAAGTGCAATAAGAGGAATACTCGAATATATAGGAGAAAACCCTGAAAGAGAAGGATTATTAGAGACTCCAAAGAGAGTAATCAAAGCATTCAAGGAATATTTTAGCGGATATTATCAAAATCATCACGAGATACTAGGAAAAACTTTTACAGAAACTGCAGGATATAGTGATATGATCTCTCTCACAAATTTAAAGGTAGAATCTCATTGCGAACATCACATCGCTCCAATAATAGGGCATGCTGTTATTGCATACATTCCTAAAAATGCAGTAGTTGGAATCAGTAAAATTTCGAGACTAGTATCGATGTATTCCCATAGATTACAACTACAAGAGAGGCTTACAAAACAAATATTAGATGCAATCGACGAAGTATTACAACCACATGGTACAGCGGTATATATATCAGCTTCTCACTCATGCCTCTCAAAAAGAGGAATACATGACGATGCAGCAATAGTTAAAACATTTGCGTTTAGTGGATATTTTCTAAATTTAGAACTTGATTATAAAAAAAGATTTGTTGAATTAATTCAACATATTTGAGCGATATATCATGTATATTAATGTTGTATCTCCGTACTTTTTTTGTTTTACATTATACATTTGTTTATGTGATTCAGTTAATATCTTAACTACATTTAATGCATCTTTTGATGGTACTTCATAAAATATCATTCCACCTTCTTTCATAATATTAAAGCGAGTTAACAATCTCGATATGTGTTCCACATTACTTATTGATACTTCATATGGAGGATCAAAGTACAATATATCGTACATTTGCTTTAGATGCGGGATTATATTTCTGAAATCATTTTTTATCACTTCAATCGAATTGCTGAATTCTACGTATATTTTCGTGAACCTCGCAACATTTGTAAGTATTTGAGAATAGGCTTTTTTTTCCATTTCTATCATTGTAACGGCATTAATTCCGTTTGAAAGGGCTTCAAGTGAGCATGCTCCCGTACCTGCACAAACATCAAGAAAATTACTCTTTTCAAGTACCATAGAACTACTACGCAGTATATTAAATACGGCTTCTTTTATAATGCTTTTCGTTGGTTTGTAACCTGAAACGTTTTGTACAGTAGATGTCATGATCGAAAAACCTTTACATTTACCTGATAAAATCTTCATTCTCAAATACATGACTAAAAAAGTTGACTATTATATGAACGACATATAAAAGTTGTATAGTACGTATGCTTCGATAGCCTTATATGTTTATCACTACCAGAACACAATATGCGGTAATAGCTTTATTGGAATTACAAAGTAACGAAGGTAAGTATATAACGTTATCAAGCATCGCTGACAAGCACTTCATAGAACTTTCATATCTTGAAGTAATATGTACAAAATTGAGAAGGAATGGAATTCTCAAAGCTGCTAAAGGTCCTGGTGGAGGATACTCTCTCGTAAAACCTGCTAATCAAATCTCTCTCTTGTCGATTCTTATGGCTACCGGAGAAAGAATAAAATTGACTAGATGTAACGGAGAATATGGGTGTATGAAAAACAATCAAAAATGTGAAACACATGAATTATGGAGCAGTATGGAAAAACATATCAAAGATTATCTTCACTCTATAAACCTACCTTCCATTAAGGACAGTTCTGGATGTAATTTAATGCGGAAAATTATTTCTCAGTATAGTAATGATATACCTAGATCATAACGCTACTACATATCTAGATGAAGATGTATTAGCTTTCTTGAGGAAAATAGAAGGAAAACCACAAAATGCATCATCTACACATTCTTATGGCGAAGATGCAAAGCGAAAACTAAATTCTGCAAGAACAAATATACTAGAAGCGCTTGAATGCGATCAGAAGCTTTACAATGTAATTTTCACATCTTCCGGAACAGAAGCAAATAATATTGTGATCAATAGTTTAACACATAATAATTACAATATACTTACATCTGCTACTGAACATAAATCTGTTCTAGAGCCAATTAAACACGCAGCAAAGCATGAAGTAATAAATGTTCAACCAAATGGAACACTTGATCTATCTGAGTTAGAGAGAGCGATTACTCAATTCAAAAAGCATAGTGATAAAGTAGCAATATCTGTAATGTATGCAAATAACGAAACAGGCATTATTCATCCATTTAAAGAAATATATGCACTTACTCAAAAGTATGAATGCATACTCCATACTGATATATCACAAGCACTAACACGAATACCTCTCTCCTTTTATGAGATAAAAGCAGATTACATTACATTTAGTGGGCATAAAATAGGAGCGATGACAGGCACAGGTTGCCTGATATTTGGAAATCGCATGCCTATACAAAAAATAATGTATGGTGGAGAACAAGAATATGGTGTAAGACCTGGTACTCAAAACTCGATAGGTATAGTAACTCTTGAAATTGCACTACAAAATATCTCTCAGAAAGTCCAACAAATGGATACTAATGTCAGAATTTTAAGAAATAAAATTGAGAAAAAATTACTAGAATACAGTACTTCTTTGGATATTAGCAGGATTTTTCTTGTAGGAAATAAAGCAGAAAGAATACCAAACACATCATGTATTGGAATAACAGGAGTAGATAATAATACTCAAGCAATAATATTAGATATGATGAAATGTTCAGTTGGTATAGGTGCAGCTTGCTCTTCTGGAATAACGGAAGCTTCTCACGTTCTATTAGCAATGAAATATTCATTAGAAGAAGCGAAAAGTACTATTAGAATCAGTTTAGGAAGGAAGAATACAGATGCTGAGATAGAGACTTTTATCAATTCATGGAAAAGTATGTATTCAAAAGTCACTTCATGAAAAACAAATTTATAATTACTAGAATGACAAGAAATAAAATATATATGGATTATCAAGCAACTACCCCAACAGATCCAAGGGTGTTACAGGTAATGCTACCATTCTTTTCAGAGAAATTTGGTAATCCCCATTCTCGAAGTCATGCGTTTGGATGGGAGTCCGAAAATGCTGTAGAAGAAGCACGATTAGCCGTTGCTAGTGTTATTAATGCATCTCCTGATGAAATTATTTTCACTTCCGGGGCTACAGAATCTAATAATATTGCACTCAAGGGAGTTGCACGATTTTACCATAAAAACTTTCACAAAGAAAAAAACCACATTATCACTTTAGTTACTGAACATAAATGCATTTTAGACTCTTGTAGAAGTTTAGAAGATGAGGGAATTGAAGTAACTTACCTGCCGGTTGAAGCAAACGGAATACTTAATCTTGATACTTTAAGAAATGCTATTAGGCCTAATACCATATTAGTATCCGTAATGATGGTAAATAATGAAATAGGAGTAATACAACCAATAAAATCAATAGGAGAAATCTGTAGAGCAAAAGGCGTAATGTTTCATACAGATGTAGCTCAAGCATTTTGTAAATTACCAATAAATGTCAAAGAAATGTGTATTGATATGCTAAGTATCTCAGGTCATAAAATATATGGCCCCAAGGGGATAGGAGCTCTTTTTATCAGTAAACAACCAACAAGAGTAAGATTACACCCTTTAATGAGTGGAGGCGGACAAGAACGAGGAATGAGGTCAGGAACGTTACCGACTCCACTCGTGGTAGGCTTGGGAGAAGCTGCTAGATATGGACTTCAGGATATGCAAAAGGACTATGAGCATGTATCGTCTCTAGGGAGATATTTTATCCAAGAGATGCTTGAAATACCACATGTAATACTGAATGGAAGTATTAGTGAACGCTATCCAGGCTGTATAAATCTTAGTTTTGCATATGTGGAAGGGGAATCTTTGATACTAGCACTAAAAGATATTGCAGTATCCTCAGGATCGGCATGCACATCAAATTCTCTTGAACCGTCTTACGTAGTTCAAGCTTTAGGTGGAGATAAAGATTTAGCTCATTCTTCAATAAGATTTGGATTTGGTAGATTCACTACATTAGAAGAAGTTAATATAACAATACAATCTGTAAAGAATGCCGTTTCAAAATTAAGAGATATGAGTCCGTTATGGGATATGGTTCAAGATGGCATCGATCTTTCTTCAATAAATTGGAAAAGCGATCACTGAACTATTACATAAGCAATCTTTATAATTTTATAATTAATATTTAAACATATGGCATACAATAACAAAATAATTGATCACTACGACAATCCGCGTAATGTAGGTTCATTCTCAAAAAATGAGAAAAATGTTGGAACTGGTCTAGTGGGAGCTCCATCTTGTGGGGATGTGATGAAATTACAGATTAAAGTAGATCCGCAAAATAATATCATACAAGAAGCTAGATTTAAAACATTTGGATGTGGTTCTGCTATTGCAGCTAGTTCATATGCAACAGAGTTATTAAAAGGTAAAACTATAGATGAGGCTTTGAATATTAAGAATGAAGATATATTAGAAGAATTATCTTTACCACCAGTCAAAATCCATTGTTCTATACTTGCAGAAGAAGCTATCAAAAGTGCAGTTCAAGATTGGAAAGAAAAATGTGAACATCCTGTTGAATAACTTACAGCACTTGCCTATTAAAGTTATTTACAGCACACTGTATGACGTATAATAAAAAATCCAATACATAGTATGTTTGGAGAGAATGAAAAATTAAGTATAGAAAATAAAGATGGGAGGCAACTTAAAGTAACGGAAATCTTCTCTACTATTCAAGGAGAAGGTCCTAACGCTGGAAGAGTAGCTATATTTATTAGATTAAGTGGATGCAATCTAGCTTGCTCTTTTTGCGATACCAAATTCGATCGATATACACAGCTTACAATTCAAAATATTTTAAAGAAGGTACTTCATGAAAGGAGTAAAATTACTTCTTTCACTGATGGAAAAACTTTACCTAGTATTGATAAAATTTTGGTAGTTATCACTGGAGGCGAGCCATTTAGACAAAATATCGGAGCTCTGTGCGAAATTTTACAAGAAAATGGCTTTGAAGTTCAAATTGAGACAAATGGAACATTATATTTCAAAATACCGGATAATACTACGATAGTATGTTCTCCTAAGATAACAAATAAAGTATATCATCCCATAAGAGAAGATGTACTTCAAAAAACAATCGCTCTAAAATTTATCATTTCTTGTCATCTAGAAGGATATGATGATATTCAAGAAATTGGACAACAAGCATTTAATATTCCTGTATATGTGCAACCAATGGATGAATATGATTTAAAAAAGAACAAGCGAAATATTGATAAAACTATCAAAATTGCAATGAAACATAATGCAATTGTCTCAATACAATTACATAAAGTAATGGATATTAGGTAGTACAGTGTTTTCATTTGAAAATATCTTTCCGCAACATAAATATACTTATAATTAATGTATATATTCGCACAATGAAACAAGAAAGATTCACTAATAAAGCTCTAGAAGCGTTTAGAGATGCTCAATCTAAAGCTTTAAATTCTAATCACCAAACTATTACTCCAGAGCATTTAACATATGGTTTATTACAACACGACAACATTATAATATTAGCAATACTTGCTTCATCAAATATCACAAAAGAAGAGCTACTTCATAAAATAGAAGAGAATTTACAAAAATTACCGGTCGTTATAGATATAAATCATAACCTCAATATGTCGAATGCACTAGCTAAAGTAGTAGCAAAAGCAGAAATGTTAACAAAAGAGCATAACGATGCATTTATTACTAGCGAAGTACTATTTATAGCTCTTGCATGCACTTATAGTACGGTTGTATCTGAGTCTCAAATAAATGAAAGTAACGCAATTGCAATTTTAAAATCTTATCGAATGTCAAAAAAAATTACCTCTCAAAATGCAGAAGACATAATGGATGCTATCAAGAGATATACAGTAGATCTTACAGATAAAGCACGTGATGGTAAGTTAGATCCGGTAATAGGTCGAGATGAAGAAATAAGACGTACAATACAAATACTTGCACGTAAAAGCAAAAATAATCCAGTCCTTATAGGAGAGCCAGGAGTTGGAAAAACAGCTATCGTAGATGGATTAGCTCAAAGGATTATTGCAAAAGATGTCCCAGAAAGTTTACATAATGTCTCAGTAAAGGTATTAGACTTAGGAGCGTTAATAGCAGGTGCTAAATTTAGAGGAGAATTTGAAGAGAGGCTAAAGACCGTATTAAACGAAGTATCAGAGATTGGAAATATCATACTGTTTATAGATGAGATGCATACACTTGTTGGAGCAGGAGCTGCTGAAGGAACAATGGATGCATCTAATCTCTTAAAACCAGCACTTGCTAGAGGAGAATTACATTGTATTGGAGCTACAACTCTCGTAGAATATCGAAAATATATAGAGAAAGATGCTGCACTTGCCAGAAGATTTCAGCCCATTTATTTATCTCCGTGCACAGTAGAAGAAACTATATCGATACTTAGAGGAATAAAAGAAAAGTATGAAGCTCATCATGGAATTCATATATCAGATAATGCTATAATCAGTGCTGCAAAGCTATCGGATAGATATATAAATTCCCGTTTTCTACCTGATAAAGCTATAGATCTTATAGATGAAGCTGCAAGCCATATTAGAATGCAAGTTGAAAGCAAGCCAATGGCATTAGAAGATGTAGAAAGAAAAATAATGCAAATGCAAATTGAAAAAGCTGCACTAATGAAAGAGCAGAATGAACAAGTAATGGAACGTATTGAAAAGATAAACAAAACCCTTGAAGAGCTACAGCAGCAATGTTCTGTCATTGCTTCCACTTGGAGTGCTGAAAAGAGGTATTTAGAAGAACGAAAATTACTAAAAGAACAGCTTGAAAAAGCTAAAATCTTAATGGAAAAAGCAGAAAGAGAAGGAGATTTTACTAAAGCAGGAGAATTGAAATATGATATCATACCATCAATAGAAACTAAGGTAGCGGAATTCTCTAGCAAAGAAAGTAAAATTTTAAAAGAGGTAGTAGATGAGTTTGAAATAGCTTCCATCATTTCAAAATGGACAGGAATACCAGTAAATTCTCTAATAGAAACAGAAAAACAAAAACTTCTAGGAATGAAAGAACATCTATCAGAATTTGTAATAGGACAAGAAAAGGCAATAGATGCAATTAGTAATGCTGTAATACTTTCAAGAACTGGATTATCTGAACCAAATAAACCTATTGGTGTATTCTTATTTCTTGGTCCAACAGGAGTTGGAAAAACAGAACTTGCTAAAGCTTTAGCATTATTTTTATTTAACGATGAGAGAGCTTTGTTACGTATAGATATGTCTGAATATATGGAAAAACATTCTATATCGAGATTAATAGGAGCTCCTCCGGGATATGTTGGATATGATGAAGGTGGACTATTAACTGAATCTATACGTAGAAGACCATATCAAGTTGTTTTACTTGATGAAATCGAGAAAGCACACTACGATATATTTAATATATTTCTGCAAATTACCGATGATGGAAGAATCACCGATTCACAAGGAAGAACGATTGATTGTAGAAATACCATAATAATTATGACATCTAATATCGGCTCAGAATTTATATTATCTAAATCAATGAATGAACTAGAAATAGAAAATGCCACATATGAAAATATGAAAAACTTTTTTAAGCCAGAATTCATTAACAGAATAGACAAAACGATAATATTTCATAGATTAACTCTAGACGACGTTGCTAAAATCACTAAATTGCAACTTAAAAAATTCTCTAAAATGCTATATGAAAAAGCAATCGGCTTTGAAGTTAGCGAAGCTGCTATCTCGTGGATTTCTAGTAACGGATATGATAGTACATACGGAGCACGCCCTCTAAAAAGATTAATACAAACAGAAGTGAAGCAAAAAATTGCTAATATAATGTTGAATGAAAATATAATAGAAGGTAGTACAATTGTTGTTGATTGCATCAGCAATTCTATTGTAGTAACGACAAAAACATAAAGAGTGATATTAACCCCATATACCTATTAATTTCTAACAATAAGCTCTCTAAGCATACTCCTCATCTCACGTAATTGTTGTTGTGTGAGAGCTGTTGGAGCACCCATTAATGTATCTTCTCCATTCTGATTAAGTGGAAATAATATTATATCTCTCAAATGTTTTTCTCCGGCCAATAACATAATCATTCTATCAATACCAGGAGCTATACCACCATGTGGAGGTACTCCGTACTTAAGAGCTGTTACAATAGGCTTAAAATTATCACTTACAGTATCTCTATTATATCCAGCTTTTTCAAAACATTTATACAACAACTCTAAATCATTATTTCTTATCGCTCCACTTGATAATTCAACACCATTACAGACAATATCGTACTGATATCCTTTGATAGTAAGCATTTCCTCCGTAGATCGCGCATTATCAATCACTTCATGCCCTCCTATAGGCATTGAAAATGGATTGTGAGAAAAAACTATCCCATCTGAGAATTCATACATTGGAAAATCTACTATCCAACAAAATGCAAATTTATTTTCATCAATCATATTAAGCATTTCTGCAATTTTCACTCTTAGCTTGCCAGATAATTTCTCTGCATTTTGTTTTGTATCACATACAAAAAAACATGTATCAAATTCCTTATAAATTCCTTCAGAATGAATTTTATTTAGTACTTCTCCAGTAATAAATTTAGCTATAGGCCCTTTAAATACTCCATCATCACCCCATGTAATATAAGCTAACCCTTTTGCTCCAAGCTCTTTTTCTGCGAATTGAGAAATAGAATCATAAAATGAACGTGGTTGTCCTTGACATTTTGCCGGAATTACACGTATAAGGCTTCCACTCTGAACTGCATTTTTAAATATAGAGAAATCAGAATTTTTAAATTCCGCCGTAAAATCACATATTTTTATATTTATCCTCAAGTCAGGCTTGTCTGTTCCATACATAAGAATAGCATCATCATAAGAAATTCTCGGAAAAACACCTTTTACTACTTTTTCTTCTCCTCCAAATTTTACAAAAATATCTCTTATTATAGGCTCTATAGTATTTAATACGTCATCTTGCTCTACAAATGCCATTTCTATATCTAATTGATAAAATTCACCTGGAGCCCTATCAGCTCTACTATCTTCATCTCTGAAACATGGTGCAATTTGAAAATAGCGATCAAAACCTGAATACATAACAAGTTGCTTAAACATTTGAGGTGCCTGAGGGAGAGCATAAAACTTACCTGGATGTAGCCTACTTGGTACTAAGAAATCCCTCGCACCTTCTGGAGAACTTGCGGTTAAAATTGGGGTTTGAAATTCAGTAAAGCCATTTTCGAACATCTTGTTTCTGATATAGCGTATAACGTCGCTTCTTAATAACATTCTTTGCCTCATCCACTCCCTTCTAAGATCTAAAAATCTATATCTAAGCCGCAATTGTTCAGATACGTCAGACGCACTTAAATCGAAGGGAAGTAGAGCAGCTTGCGATAATACATTACAAGATTTTATTAGCACCTCAATTTCACCAGAATTAAGAGCCTTATTCATATTATTCTCAGCTCTCTTTACAATAAGACCTTTTACTGTAATTACGCTTTCAACGGAGATACTCTTCACTAAATCTACTAACGCATTACTCTCAGAATCATCCGAAATTACACATTGTATTATACCATGAGCATCATGTAAATCGATAAAACATAGCCTCCCATGATCACGCTTGGTTCTAACCCAACCGGATATTGTAATCTCTTGCCCAATGTTATCTATTGATAATTCGGTCGATATATGAGTTCTATACTTTGACAGTAATTTTTTCATTATTACAACTTACAAACAATATTACCGATAGAAGGCTAGTATACTACATTGGCAAGGTCAAATATTAACACAATTTATAAACGTGATAAAACAGTGCTACTACATAATTTACACTGTAATACACATGGCTACTCCCATACCGCCACCTACACATAAAGTAGCTAATCCTTTTCCTCCGCCTCTTCTACGTAAGGCATGTATAAGCGTTACTAGTATTCTAGCACCTGAAGCCCCTATTGGATGCCCTAAAGCAATTGCTCCTCCATTGACATTTACTATACTTTCATTCCATAACATTTCTTTATTTACCGCTATTGCTTGAGCAGCAAAAGCTTCATTCGCTTCAATTAAATTCAAATCTGCAACTTTCCATCCGGCATACTGCAGTGCTTTTTGTGATGCTAAAACGGGACCTATACCCATAATAGAAGGTTCAACACCTGATTGAGCAAATGATTCTATTGTAGCAAGTATAGGTAATTTTCTACTTTTGGCATAAGATTCAGATGTAAGAACAACATACGCTGCACCATCATTGATAGGAGAAGAATTTCCAGCCGTTACTGTACCATTTTTTTGGAAAGCAGGACGAAGAGTAAAGATTTTTTCAAGATCACTTGATTTCACTGATTCATCCGAAGAGAACACTATTTCATCTTTTTTATGATCTTGCATAACAATTGGAACTATTTCATCGAGAAAAGCACCATTTTTTCTAGCAACATTTGCTTTTTCTTGTGATTTCGTAGCAAAAAAATCCTGTTCTTGACGGTTGATATTATATTTTACCGCAAGATTTTCAGCGGTAATCCCCATATGAATATTATTAAATGGATCCAAAAGACCATCAAATATCATAACATCCTGCAATGAAGCATTACCAAGCTTTACAGCATTACGTAAATGCGTAGCATGAGGTACCTTAGACATACTTTCTTGACCTCCAGCTATTACTATGCTCTTCTCATCACTGTGAGAATTCAATATAGAATTCATACCAAGATATATAGCTTTTAAACCAGAACCGCATACCTGATTTACAAGCCAAGCTGGGGTATGTATTGGTATTTTAGCGCCTATAGAAAGTTGCCTAGCAGGATTTTGTCCACATAATGCTGTTAATACTTGACCTACAATCACTTCGGTGACTTCTTGCTGTTTAAGCCCTACTTCTAATAGCAACTTGTCAATCACCTGTATACCTATCTCATGAGCATGCAGCTTCTTTAGACTACCACAGAGTGTACCAATCGGACTACGCTTTGCTCCTACTATAACAACCTTATTATACATATTATTAATAAATCAAATCGTTAGCTTCTCTTAAAGCTTATGATAAAATTATATAATACACCAAAATTTAATACAATAAGAAGTTATGCAAAACGATTACATATTACTATCATATAAAAAAGAGTTACTGTGCCCTTTTAGCAGTTACACTAGAAGCAACCTGATTCATAACTTTCGCAGCAGTTTGCTCAGCCTCTTTTTTCTCTAAATCCTCTATAATTTGATCGGCATTCTTGACCATTAAATCATAGTGAAAGCCCGTACCAGCTTTAATAAGCTTTCCACATATAATACTAGCTTTCAAACTTTGAGCATAATCTCTTTTCCCTTTTATCGCGGCTTCAATTAGAACATTAGTAGTTTCTTGGAAAGAAGCAGCAGCCAAGAAAGAAGGATTAGTTACAGCTATGCTACTTATTCCTTGTAATACAGTTTTAACCTGTGGAGGGATGAAGTGATAGGTAAGGAGTTTTGCATTTTTCTGAGAGCGAATCAAATCGTCTTCGCTTATAATCTCACCTTCGACTAAATTTGTGCCACCAGACTTAACTACTTCCATTCTTCCCATCATCTGACGTAATAATACCTCTATATGTTTATTATGAATGTTGACACCTTGTAATCTATAGACTTGTTTAATTTCGGATATCATATATCTAGCGAGAGCTTCTTTACCAAGCACGCTTAAGATCTCACTAGGAGAGACATCACCCTCTACTAATAAAGCTCCACGTTTTACAAATTCTTCTGGATTTACAACTATATTTCTATATCTAGGAACAAAATATTCATATAATTTATCACTTCCATCTGCAGGTTTTACTACAAGTCGTTTCTTAGATTTATAATCTTTTCCAAAGCTTATTACTCCATCTACTTCACTTATAATTGAGTGTTCTTTTGGTTCTCTTGCTTCGAATAGTTCTACTACTCTTGGTAATCCTCCTATAATATCCCTTGCTTTAGACGAGCCTTTTGGTACTCTCGCCATAATATCTCCTACCTCTACTCCCTGTCCCTCCGTTACACTTAATACCCCGTCTTTTGGTAATCGGTACCTAACTATCGTGTCATCCGCATATCTTATAGGGTCGTTATTCTCATCTAAAATCATGATACTAGGCTCTAATTTCACATCTCTTCTATTGCACTCTGTTACTACAATTGTAACACGACCAGTAATATCGTCAAAAATTTCATTAATCGTTACTCCGTCTACAAAATCTACAAATTTCACCCTTCCTTTCTTTTCCGTAATTACAGGAACCGTTAAAGGCTCCCATTCAGCGATAGTAGTACCAATCGTAACTCTATCTCCATCCCTAAGCAACATCCTAGAACCATAAGGAATTTTATAAACTGCTTTAGGATAATTGACTTCATCTACAACTACGGCTTCACAATTTCTACTCATTACAATAACTTCTCCATTCTTACGAGTGACAAAATTTTGATGCTTGACCCGTAAGATACCATTATGTGAGCTAACAACAAACGATTCTACGTCTGATTGTTGCACCGCACCACCTATATGGAAAGTTCTCAGAGTAAGCTGAGTACCAGGTTCACCAATAGATTGAGCTGCTATTACACCAACTGGTGTCCCCAAATCTACTAACCTATCACTCTTATATGCTAAATCAGCACCATAACAAACACTACATATGCCGCTATTAGGAGCTTTACAAAACAAAGAAGATCTTACACCTATCGAATCAATACCATTTTCTTCAAGTAGTACAATATCTTTAGGATTAAGAACTTTCCCTTTAGATAAAAGAAGCTTACCATCATTTCTACTAAATACATCATGGGCTAACGCTCTTCCAGATGCCATAGCTGCAAAAGTAGATACCATCTCTCCACCATCTATCTCTGCCGAACAACTTAAAAATTCTTCTGTACCACAGTCATACATATTCACTACGCAATCTTGTGCAGCATCAATCAATCTTCTCTCTAAGTAACCTGAATCAGCAGTTTTCAGTGCAGTATCAACTAACCCCTTACGAGCCCCATAAGTAGAGAGGAAATACTCTATAGGAGTAAGTCCTTCTTTAAAATTAGAAAGTATTGGAGTTTCAATAATAGTACCATCAGCACGAGCAATAAGTCCACGAGCACCAGATATTTGTTTCAACTGAGCAGGAGAACCTCTAGCTCCTGACGCAATCATCATCCATAATCCGTTACCCCTAGCTTTGGCATCACTTTGTAAAGCGAATACCACATCATTACCTATACTTTCGTTACATCTTAACCACGCATCTACCGCTTTGTTATACTTCTCACCGGAAGTAATAAAACCATTTTGATACTGTTGTTCATAAAGTTCGATTTCTTTTGTTGTTACATCTATATGCATTTTCTTTGAATCGGGAACAACTAAATCATTTTTACATATAGAAATTCCGGAAATTGTTGCATAACGAAAACCTAATTCCATTATTGCATCAAGAAACTCTGCTACAAAATCTAATGAAGTAAATTCATGGATATGCTCAACAAGCTCTCCAATCTCTTTCTTTGTGAGAACTCTATTTGCATATTCTATATGTATTTCAGGATGATCAGGCAATTTTTCCATTACTAGTACTCTTCCAGGTGTTGTTGTAATAACCTTCATGATTACATTTCCGTCAATATCATAAAGTCTTTTTCTAAAGTTGATTTTTTTATGTAATGGAATTTTTTTATGAAATAGAGCTAATTTCATATCTTGAATGGAATAAAATATCGGCACTTCAGCACCTTCCTCTTCATCCATACCTAGCGTTAAATAGTATAAACCTAACACCATATCTTTCGCTGGAGTCATTATACATTGCCCATTCGCTGGATTTAAAATATTCTTAGACGAATGCATTAATAGTAATGCTTCAATTTGGGCTTCTATTGTAATTGGCAGATGTACAGCCATCTGATCTCCATCAAAATCTGCATTAAATGCAGCACATACAAGAGGATGCAACTTAATTGCAACTCCCTCAACTAACACAACTTCAAACGCTTGAATACCAAGTCTATGAAGTGTAGGAGCACGATTCAAAAGTACAGGATGATCTCTGACTACTTGAGGTAATATCTTCATGACTACCGGATCATGTCGCTCTACCAAATATTTTGCCTTTTTAAAAGTTGTTACCTTACCTGACTTTTCTAATGCAGCTATCAAAAAAGGTCTAAATAGCTCTATCGCCATATGGTATGGTAATCCACATTGATGTAGCCTAAGATTGGGTCCTACAACTATCACTGCACGACCTGAATAATCTACACGTTTTCCTAAAAGATTTTGTCTAAATCTACCTTGTTTTCCCTTTAGCATATCCGTTAGAGATTTCAGAGGTCTCTTGACACTCCTTCCCATAACTCTATTACCTTTATTTTCTATAAGAGTATCAACTGCCTCTTGTAACATTCTCTTTTCGTTACATACAACAATATCGGGAGCATTCAAATCTAAAAGCTTCTTCAACCTGTTATTCCTGTTAATAACTCTACGATAAAGTTCATTTAAATCAGAAGTAGCAAATCTTCCACCCTCTAACGGAATAAGAGGTCTAAGATCAGGCGGCATTACTGGAAGTGCATCCAATACCATGAAAGAAGGAGAATTTTTAGACTCAATAAAATCTTCAATTATCGATAATCGCTTCTTCAGTTTGGTTCTTTTAAGCTCCGAACCCGTCTGAGATATGGCTTCAAGAATACGTTTGCGTTCATATTTTACGTCAAGATCAGAAAGCAAATACTTTATTACTTCTGCTCCCGTGCCAGCCTTAAACGATCCATCTTCACATTGTCTAGTAGCATCCTTAAATTCCATTTCTGAAATGATATCGCCTTTTTTAAGCTGAGTATTAGAAGGCTCTAATACTATGTGATTCTCGAAATATATTATTTTTTCTAAATCTGATGCAGAAATATCAAGCAATAACCCTATCCTACAAGGTAAAGAACGAAAATACCACGTATGAACTACTGGTACCGCAAGCATAATATGTCCCATTCTACGTCTTCTTTCACTTGCTGATGTTACTTCAACTCCGCATTTATCACATACTATTACGTTGTATTTCATTCCTTTATACTTACCACACAGACATTCATAATCTTTTAGAGGACCGAATATACGAGCACAAAAAAGCCCTCCTAATTCAGGCTTATAACTTCTATAATTTATAGTGTCTGGCAATAAAACTTCTCCATAAGACCAAGCTAAAACATCACTAGGTGAAGCAAGCGTTACATGTACACTATTGAAATCTGTTCTACTAAACATACCTATATTTTGCGATGTATACATAGCCATTAAAATTTAAATAATTGAAAGATACAAAAAAAACTCTAAGCTCACGATTTCACTTCAACATCATCTTTTTTTATCTCTATATCCTTTACTTTAGTCACACCACGAGAATGAAATCCCTCATCATAAGATAACTTAACATGCAATCCAAGAGATCTCATTTCACTTAAAAGAATGTAACTAGACTCTGGCATAATAGTGCAATAATTCATAGCACGAATATGCTCCATAAGTTTACATATATCCCTAAACGCAGCATTTCGTCCATCTACAGAATCTGATTTAATAGTCAGCATCTCATATAAATTATACGCTGCTCCATATCCTTCTAATGCCCATACCTCCATTTCTCCTAAACGCTGTCCACCACCCTTAGCTTTTCCTCCTAAAGGCTGTTGCGTTATACATGCATGAGGACCTGTAGCTCTAACATGATATTTTTCTTCACTTAAATGATGTAACTTTAACATATACAGTACACCAACCGTTATCTCCATTTCAAAATATTCTCCAGTTTTTCCATCTCTTAACTTCACTTGCCCTGAAGTGCTAATACCACAATCCTTAAGAAGAGCATCCACATCATGCTCTTTCACACCATCAAATATTGGAGTTGCGATGGGAATACCATTACCCATCTCTTTCGTTAATCTTATCAAACTATCAGAAGATAAGCTTTTTAAAACCTTTACTATGGAAGAAGGCGAATAACATCTCTCATTCTGTTTGATAGCATCAATAATGACTTCACATGAATCCACATTAACGTTACTATCATCGTCATTCATGATCCCCCAACCTATACCTAAATTTTTCTCTTTTTCTTCTTGTTTTATATTTCCCAAGTAAAAATTTATAACTGTATCTCTCAATTTCTCTACATCTTCAAACTTAAGACCAGATGCAATTGCTTTCTCTCTCAAAGATTTTATTTTCGCACCAAAAGCAACCAATCCTCTACCAAGAGTTACTTCCCATATTTGCCCTATATTCATCCTGGAAGGAATACCAAGTGGGCTCAATATAATATCGATCTTCGAACCATCTTCCATAATAGGCATGTCCTCCTCTGGTACTATAATTGAAACAACTCCCTTATTTCCATGCCTACCGGCCATTTTATCTCCTACGCGTAATCTACGCTTTACCATAACATAAACTTTAATTACTTTTAGATCTTCCGAATGCAAAGTATCGTCTTCGTTAATCTGAGCAACACGAGCCTCAAAATCCGCACTTAACTTATCTTTTTTAATTGTAAGAACTTTCTTCAAATTATCTAATTTACTAGCTACAACATCATCTATTACATCTAGCTCAAACCACTTTTCTTTATCTAAACTATCCAAAGCTATTTGTGTAATAACCTCTTTAGTATTTTTATTAATTTCTTGTCCTAAAAGGATACTTTTCAACTCATCATATACAAATTCTTCAAGCAATCTTACGTATTCTTCATATTCTCTAGTAGCATTATTAATAGCTCTACATCTCATAATGGATAATTCGTCATCTGAATCCGCTCCTTTTTTTACAAAAATTTCAACACCTATTACTACACCTCTTACTCCAAAAGATGTTCTTAGAGAAGAATCTCTAACATCGGATGATTTAGAGCCAAAAATTGCTCTCAATAACTTCTCTTCTGGGGTAACTGGAGCTTCAGGCTGAGGAGTAACTTTTCCAACTAATATCATATTGTCCGTATCAATTACACAACCTGGCATTACAACTCCATATTCATCTAAATGATTTAGTAAATTTTCTGATACATTTGGAATATCACGAGTTACGCGCTCTGGTCCCAATCTTGTATCTCTCACTATGCATTCTATCCTCTCTATGTGAAAAGACGTGAAATAATCATCTCTTACTACCCTTTCAGATACTATAATGGCATCTTCATAATTCCAGCCATACCAACTCATATATGCGACTTTTATATTCATGCCAAGAGCTAACTGCCCATATTCAGTACAACAATCAGCTAAAACACTGCCTTTTACTACAAAATCACCTAATTTAACCGTAGGCTTTTGATTGTAACAAGTAGATTGATTACTACGTAAATATTTGTTCAGATTATAAATATCAAAATCAGTTTTTTGTCCTTCGCTTACTCTTCTAATGATAATTTTAACGGCATCTACATAAACTACTACCCCTGACTCTTTAGCTTTTACCATCATATCAGAACTTTGAGCAACTGCTTTTTCCATTCCAGTACCTATAAGAGGCGTTTGAGGACGCATTAACGGAACTGCTTGCCGAAGCATATTAGAAGCTGTCAACGCCCTTACAGCATCACAATTTTCAATAAAAGGTATGAGAGAAGCAGAAACAGAAACATGTTGCTTTGATGCAATTTCCATATATTTCGGTACATTCTTATTTACATAAACTCTAGCACCATTAAACCTGCACTCTACAGTAGGATTAACAAACTCATTATTATCATCAACTGCTTCTGTTGCTTGAACTATCAATGTGTCAATATCCTCCAATGCAGATAAATATTCTACCTCATTTGTGAC
Organism: Candidatus Fokinia cryptica; assembly: GCF_034359305.1. Lineage (NCBI taxonomy): Bacteria > Pseudomonadati > Pseudomonadota > Alphaproteobacteria > Rickettsiales > Candidatus Midichloriaceae > Candidatus Fokinia > Candidatus Fokinia crypta. The sequence continues at coordinate 597,449 of NZ_CP110343.1, forward strand.
AACTCCATTTATTATTTTACGATAAGGAGCTTCTAAAAATCCATGACGCCCAACTCTTGCATATAAAGCTAAATTATTTATCAAACCAATATTTTTACCTTCTGGAGTTTCTATAGAACATATACGCGAATAATACGTTCTATGAGCATCCCTTGCAGAACCTGGAGCATTATCATGAGTAAGACCACCAGGACCTAAACACGAAATACGTCTTTTCTCACTGATACTAGACAATATATTAGTTTGCGCCATGTAATTACATAACACGGAAAGATTGAAGAACTCAAACAACATTAGTGAAAGAAATTTATAATTCACCAATTCATAAGGATTAAACGCTTCAATATTATCAACAGATGACATTTTATCTAAAATGCTCTTTCTCATCCTTGTTAAGTTAGAAGAACATTGAGCTTCAAAAAGATCTGCTACTCTCCTTACTCGCCTATTACCGAGATTATCTTGATCATCCGGAGTACCACCGTTATCCATAAAAAAACATAACTTCTTCACTATAGCTATGATATCTTCAATAGTGAGATGATGAACATTTAGAGGAACTTCTGTCCTGTTGGTGAGATTCATCTTCATTCTACCAACATCTGATAAATCGTATCCATACTTACCAGAGAAAAACATATCATGCAGCAAATTAGCACCAGATTCCGGCATCACTTCTCCAGGTTTTAAAATGCGATAAGCCTGTACTACTGCTTCCTCAGTGCTTTTTGCTGGATCGGCAATCATCGTATCTCTAATATAATATCCTCCTCCAGGATTAGGAACTGCAATCAATGTAAAACATCTATTCTCTTTCAATTTTTCTATTTCAGCCAAAATTTCTACTGTAACTCTAGTACCAGCTTCTACAAGCACATCTCCATCATCATCAAGTACATCATACATGAAATATCTACCTTCTAAGCTTTGAGAAGGAAAAATGCAGTATAATCTATCTTTCCTCTGCTCACAATTTTCTATCACTTTAGGAGAAATTCTATCACCTGGCTTCAAAAAATCCTCACCACTTACAACATCAAAAACCGTAAAATTGAGCATTCTATTTCTATACTCCAGATGATTAAAGCTCTTACGCCACATACCTATAGCATGATACTCGCAACACTCTTTATCGTAAAAAGTCTCAAATATCTGCTTCGTACTAAAATTTAAAGCTCTAAATAATGTAGTAAGAGGAAATTTTCTGCCTTTTTCGCTCTTACACATTATGATACCACTTGCTTTAAACTCTATTGTTAGCCAAAACCCAGAACGTGGAACTATAACAACAGAATAGAGATATCTACCACTTGGATTACTTTTTCCTTCATCGTGAGTGTATAACACACCAGGAGAACGGTGTAACTGAAGTATTACAACTTTTTCTACTCCATTTATTACGAATGAACCACTTTCAGTAATAAGTGGTATATCCCCAACATAAACTTCTTGCTCAGTAATACTTTTAATCTCTCTTCCATTCTCTTTCTTTTCCCAAGTAACTAGCCGCAATTTAACAATTAAAGCACCAGAATATGAAGCATTTCCACGTCTTTTACATTCTTGAGGAGAATACTTAGAAGGATTTATCCTATATCCCATATACTCTAAAGTTGCATTACCCTCATTACTCTCTATGGAAAAAATAGAGCGTAACAACTTTTCAAGACCTACATTCTCTCTTTTATCCTGCTCAACGTCTAATTGTAGAAAATCACGATAAGAATCTATTTGAGTAGATATCAAATCATTTTCTCCGAAAACATCACTCAAGCATGTACGACCATAGAATTTACGCAATCTGGCAAACTCAGCAAGTAAAAATGTATCCTTCATTCTGAAAAACTCAATTTATTAAAATCTTGAACCATTACACTAAATCACGAAAATTCATTAAGAATCATCAGAATTTTTAAAAATAGAAAAGTAGGCTTTTTGCCTAGCCTTAGCTATCACGATATCCAACAACTCCTTCCTTATATCAAATCCTTTAGCATTACACATCTCATATAATTCATCGCTAGAATAAGGCGCAATCCTAGCTAGAGAATTTAATCTGAGACGAGCAAATGCTCTCATCATCATCTGTTTTTCTCTTACTAGGCCATCGGAAGTCATTCCAATTATATTAGCAAAAGCAGCTTTATCTCCCTTTTCCTCTTCAAGATCAGCATGATTTTCTATTCCAAGCTGAATTGCCAAATTAGCTCGAGAAATCAGCTCTTCTGCAATTTCAGCATCTCCACCAACTATCGCACTCAAGTCAGAGACGCTTGTTTCTGCAATTTTCTCAACAGTATTCAGTTTTTCGGATATCAATAATTGTGCTAATATCATATCTATATCTAACCGCTTTTGAAGAATCAAAGAATCTTTTTTAGTTTTGTTATAAGCATCTGAAATTAAATCTTGCTCAGTAGCAACTTCAATTCTCATTCCTATAAGTTCTGATAAAAGTCTTACATTTTGACCATTCCTACCTATTACCTCGTGAGCAACTCCGGAACCCACTATAATTTTTACTACATCTTCATCCTCACTAAAAGAGACTTTTTGAGGAACAACTGGAGATATTGCATTAACTACCATTTCTCTCATGTCATCCGAATATAGTATAAAATCTATTTTTTCACCCCCTAATTCAGCCATTATCGCTTTCACACGACTACCTTTTATACCTATGCACGCCCCTACCGGATTGATGGAAGAAACACTAGAATACAATACAACCTTTGAACGAGAACCAGCTTCTCTCGCTATTCTCACAATCTTTATGGTGCTATTATAAATTTCCGCCACCTCTCTATGTAACAATTGCTCCAAAAAGAGATCAGAAGTTCTAGATAAAATCAACTGAGGCTCTTCATCTTGAGAAGGTTTCACCTCTACTAACACAGCTTTAACTTTAGTGCCATGTATGAAATTATCCTGTCTCAATTGATGATTATGTGGAATCACTGCGAGCACTCCATTCGCTAGCTTCACTACAACAGCCATACGATCTACTTTCTCTACAACTCCTGAAAACATCTCACCAATTTTTTCACTATACTCCTCAAATTCTCTTTCTGCTTCTATCCTCTTTATTTTCGAAATAAGTGCTACACGAGCTTTAGAAACAATAGAAGGTTCGATATCTAGCATTGGCACTTCTTCCAAAATTTCATCTCCAACCTCTACAACATGTCCGTTTTGTTTAGCTTCAGAAACAGAAATAACATCACAAATATTTGCTTCTTGTGCATTTTCTTCCTGTGATACGAGCAGAGCATCTTCGTCACTTATTACTTCAGTGATTTTATACAGGACGCTCTTTCCAGTCTTCCTATCAAAACGGCACTTAAATCTGTGATTGCCGTACTTACTGCACATCACGTCCTCTATGGTCTGCTCCAGCATCTCGAAAAGTAAACCAACTGGCATGCTCTTCTCTCTTGACACGTACTGAACTACCTGTAATATTCCAGATTCCTTCATACTTCCAGAGGGGGTATTTTAGAATTACGAATCGTTTTATCTCACTATTCACGAGAAATAACTATGGTGAAAACTCTACACCAAATCATGTAGCGATTTCAACAAGAATATTTAAATTACTAACATTTATTTATTTTTTCTCCTTCTCATTATTGAGAAATACTTCAGATACATACCTAAAACCCTTCTCTCCCCTCTTCACTTGGACTATTACATCTACCACATTTTTAATGTACATTGTAATGTCGTTTAGACTCATTTCTACTCCACTTTGCATAACCATCAAAGTTAGTTGCGATATAGCCATTGCAGGAGAATCAGCATGAAGAGTAGCAATTGACCCAGGATGACCAGTATTGATCGCTCTTAAATAGTCAAATGCTTCACTACCTCTCAGCTCTCCTACTATTATTCTGTCTGGACGTAATCTTAAACAAGCTTCTATCAGGCTCTTAATTGTAACATTAGCTCTACCCTGTCCACCCTTTGAAGCTATAAGATGCAACCTATTTTCATGTAAAGGTAACGAAATTTCTCTAGCATCTTCACATGTAATTAACCGCTCCTTTGCTGGAATTTCCTGTAAAAGTGCATTTGTAAAAGTGGTCTTTCCTGTTGAAGTACCACCGCTAACGATAATGTTTTTTTTGTAAGTAACAGCTTTTCTTAAAAAGAGCTTTATCTCTCCATTATCAAGATGTGATTGCAACTCATTGAGATATGGATCTTTTACACTCTTTATTGCAGCCTTCTGAAACATCCCAGCTTGTTCATATTTTTCAAGAGTAAAATTCATACCAGATGGTTTTCTTATAGAAATTCCAATAGTGCCAATCTCAGTAGCTGGTGGTATTACTATTTGAACACGAAATCCATTAGGAAGAGTAGCAGATAAAATCGGTTGCTCTTCACTTATTTTCTGCTCGGTAAAACTCGCTATTAACGTAGTCAGCCCTTTTAAGTGAATTTCGTTAAGTTCAGGAATAAGCTCTTTATACAATTCTCCCATTTTTTCAATCCATGCTTCACCATACCTGTTAATAGATATCTCACTTACACCGTCTTGAGCGAAGATACTTTCGAGAGGAGCGAGATAAGTTTCTAATGCAGTAATTTTAGCAGACATGCTCTAATAAAGAGTACTTTTCCTTAACTTTACATAAAAAAGTAAAAATAACAACCCGTTCATCGATATATGAATTAAAACTAAATTTAATGTACTATGTAGCACACATTTAAAATCATATATTTACGCTTTGCATTGTAAGTATTTTGATAGTACAATCTCGTATGAAAAATACAGAATTTTACTTCAGTAATGGATACAATTAAATACGGTTTGATATATTCAAACCTAATGAAACTGATAGTGATGGATGTTGTGAAAACCCTCGCTTCTGCACCTACAGGCACTTATCACTTTTGCATAGTAATCAGTTTTGACACAAGAAGTTATGGAGTAGTCCTTTCAGATAGACTTAAGGCTCAATATCCTAGGGAGATGACAATAATACTGCAACATCAATTTAGGGATTTGAAAGTATCATACGAAGCAATCTCCGTTACCCTATCTTTCAATGGTATGAATGAAAATATTTCCATACCCTTCCCTTCCCTTGTAAGGTTTGAAGATAAAGTAGCTGGCTTTTCAGTGGATTTCGATAAATTACTCTCCGTACAAAATATACCACAAACAGAACTATTCGGAGAAAAAGAAAGCGAGCTGGACAAATATCAAAATATAACTCACAGAATCGAAGACAATGTCTTAGTATTAGATGGGAGAGACATCTTCTCGCGCTCAAGATAACTAAAGGGATGATCAACTACACAATGTACTTCCTTATTTAAAATCGTTCTAATCCATTTCCGAACATTTCTTATCTAATAACTTTTCTATCTGCTCCACATGTTCATCAGTTACTTTTTGAACTTTTTTAGAAGCATCTTTCATAGTGTTCTCATCGATAACTTTTTCCTTTTCTAAATTCTTTAGCACATCTAAAGCATATCTTCTAACATTTCTAACAGCAATCTTTTGAGCTTCTGCATATGAAGCAGCTTTTTTCTTAAGTTGCTCTCGCACTTCTACAGATAATTCTGGTATATTTATCTTCAAAGTACTCCCTTCAGTTCTAGGATTTAAACCTATATTCGCTTCAATAATTGCTTTTTCGACCTTACTCACTAAACCGTCATCCCAAACCTTTACTAACAATACTCTTGCTTCAGCAACAGAAACATTAGCAAGTTGATTAACTGGCATCTTACTTCCATATGCATCCACCTGTATATTTTCTACCATACTGGGAGTAGCACGTCCTACTCGTAGTCCTCCCAATAATTCTTTATATTTATCGATTGCTCCCTCCATTTTTTTGGCTATATCAGCGAAAAGAGCATTCATTTCTTCTGCGTTTAACATTTTAAAAATACATTATACGTTGAATTGTCAATATAATACAGCTATCTATAGCGGCGTGTTTTGGCAATAAAAATTTTCTCTATTTGTGTTTTTATATAGTTCAATAAAAAAAATATTTACTAAGCATATTGTGAACTTTATTCTTTCTCTTCCTAGTAAAATGATGGAGAAAGGATTTTATTTGCAGTTACAGGTGCTTATGACATGTTCGCTTGCGTTTTTCATATTACCAGTACTTTTGAAAATACCAGCACCGTTTCCCGTTTTGCAATTTATTGCAGGCGCAGCAATGATTTCGATTTATTTTTGTGAAAAATATTTTCAATTCGTCCCATCAATTTATAGAGGTACCTACTATTACCTAGTACTTGCATTCTCTATTTCATTTATGCAATTCTTTTTATTCTTCCAATCTCTTTTTGGAATGCACTATCTTTTAAGTACAACATTGATACTTTTACTTCTTAGCTTATTTTTTTCATACATAGAAGTTATATTTCTCACAGTACCAAGCTTTTTTGTAGCACTCTTAATATCGGCGCCAATCCCGCTTAGCGACGATGGATTCTCCCAACTAACATGGGAATTAGAAAATTATAGAGAACATGGATTCCTACTGGTTGCAGTATCAGCATTTCTACTAGTAGTATATCAGCACCTCAATTCTACTGTAGAAAAAAAGCTTGACAGGAAAGAAATAGTAGAATCTAGGCTTTTAGGCTTTGCTATAGCACATGAAGTTAACGCGCCAATAGCAACACTTAGAATGCTACTAGATAGCCTACAAAAAATCATAAATAACGCAAGAAATGACGATATTTTAGAATTAAAGGGACCAGATATTGCCTTTGTATGTGATAGATTGCTACCTCATATGAATTCGTATTTAATCGAAGTATCAAATCTCATTAGTACGTTATTACAATCCATAAGAATATCAAAAACAAAAGACAACAAAATATCTACCGGACTTTCATTGAGTAACACTGTAATAAGAAGTTTAAGAGAATTGTATCAAGAAAAACCTAATATTAAATTCAACATTATTGAAGATTTTATATATAATTCTCCATCCGGATTATTGAAATCTATCATCAATAATATTATACAAAATGCTCTTGTACACGGTGGAAGAAAAGATGTAGAAGTTATAGTCGAAGTTCGAAAAAATAATGTAACTATTGTGAATAATGGAGAGTCTATAAAATCAAATGTATTATCTAACCTATTTTCATCAATGACTCCTGAGACAAGTTCTCCCACTACACAACATGGAATTGGACTAGCATTTTGCAGAAAAATGTGTGATATGCTAGGAATTACAATATCGTGCACTTCGAACAAAGAAGGAACAAGTTTCTTTATGGATTTCCCTCACGTCAAAGGAGGTAGTGCGACCAATACAAAAGCCATAGACAAAAAGTCTATGACTGTTTAAAATTTTACTTAATCCTTAATCCAATGTACATCCTACTTTCCTTAGCTACTACGACTTTTACATATTTTTGTTCTCTTCTTTTTGCACTTGAAATGGCCTTCTCAAAATCGCCTGTTGAAGTTACTTTAGTACCATCAACTTCTACTATCACATATCCAATCACAGGCTTTTGAGTATCCCAAAGAATAGAATCTTGCTCTATATCAACAATTACAAGACCATATGTAATTGTAGAAGGTATATGAAAGAGATCTCTTAATTCTTGAGTAATAGGTTTGACATAAGCACCCATTTCAAGTTTTGTACTCTTCTTCTTGATAGACTTTCCATATTGCTCTTCTTGTGCATCATTTTCATTATCAACCTTTTTCTCCACTCCAACATTCAGCATTATCGAATTACCATTTCTTATTATTTTTACCGGCAACTTAATCCCAACATCACTCTCTCGTATGATTTTTGCAAGTTGCGCAGTATTGTTCACTACTTGTCCATTTACTTCAAGTATTACATCACCTGCTTTTATACCATCCCTTTGAGCTATAGAGCCAGGAGCTACATCAGTCACTAAAACACCACTCATTTCATCTCGCAATTGTAACGATTTAGCAACATCTTCATCTAGTGCTTGTAACCACACTCCCCAATATCCTCTTTCAACTTTTCCGATTTTAATAAGTTGAAGAGCTATTTTTTGTACGCTATCACCCTGTATACCAAAAGATATTCCAGAAAAAGCCGAAGAACTTGGAAAAGTAGTAATAAACGCTAACATTCCTATGACATCACCATGAATATTACACATTGCTCCTCCTGAACTTCCCCTATTTGCTGACATATCTGTTTGCACATAACCATCACGACCTATATCCGAAATTACCCCACTTGTGAATGACCACGAAAGAGCCATAGGAGAAGAAAATGCTACTACTGTTTGCCCAACCTTTACTTTACTAAAGTCAGCAAATTTCAAGTATGGCAAATTTGACTCTTTTACCTTTATTACCGCAACATCACTCATCTCATCATACCCTATAACTTTCGCATCTACCCTTCTTGTTCTTCCATTACTTCTTAAAAGAACACTTACTTTACTTGCATCCTTAATTACATGAGCACACGTAACAATATATCCATCACTGGATATAATGAACCCAGAGCCAAAACCAAGTAATTTCTTACGAGATGGAACACCTTCCTTCATATATTTCTCAAACTCTCGAAATAAATCATCAACCTCCATCACGGATTCTTTACTAGTATAATGCGCTCTCACTTCAACAGTTGCAGGAAGAATTTTTTCAGCAACCTGGCTTAAATCATAATGATATGGTGTAACAACACTCGCTTCATCTCCGTACGCTTCTGTACATATAACAAACAGAGAAAGAGATGTAACCAAAGAGATAAGAAATTTAATGTAACACATAAGCCATAATTATTAATTTTAGAACTGAAACGACGGAACGGTGGGATTGTATAGCCTCACATCATATAATGCAATAACATAGATAATTGCCTTAAAAATACCAATTCACTCCCCCAACAAAAGAAAAAACAAACTCTTTAGTACCTAACTTAAGATTACTGAAATTATATACACTATCATTAAGTGAAGAAAGACTTTTTACCTGATTAATTTGAATGCATTTAGTACTACTTCCTACGATACGAGTCATAACTGATGTTGATGTAGTACCAGCATTATAAAAGGAATTTGCAGCATTATCGACTTGCAGCTCTCCAACATTTTTCTTCTTAATAATAGAACCAAAATTATCGCTCCCTAACACCGATTGCTGTGAATCGAGAAAATTCCCCCAAAATCCAAAATACATACCTAATTTATTCCATAAATAGCCCACCCCAAGTTCTACACCAGGAGAGAAAAACATCTTATTATATGAAGTTCCAAATCCTATTGCAGACTCTACAGAAGCTAAGCTTGTACTTTGTACATATGCAGCATTAACTGGAGTCAAACATGTGCTATCAGTATAAGCTGGCCCATATGCCGATACCATTTCCCAATCATCTGCTACAGACAGATCTAATTTTACCTGACTACCAAATGCATACGCTTTTAAGTAGCAATATACTCCATTTAACGAGGTAAAATAATATTGATATTGCAAAAAGCCCCCTATATTAAGTCTGTCAACTTCCAGAGCAGTAGCAACATTACCCGAAGATGGGGCACTACTACTATCATCTGAAGAAGAGGTATTATTACTCGTAGTGGTGTTATTGTTACTCGTAGTGGTAGTATAACCTACTGCTAAACCACACGAAATAACATCAGTATCCTGAGCATACAAATTATACCCTACCTGAGCAAAAACACTATTACTTCTAACATTTTCTGCTAATGATATTATACTGGAGCCTCCTTGAACATTACCATCTAATGCATAAGGCACTACTGGTGCGGCAGTAGTAAGTTCGAAATTGGTAGATATTCCACCAGATATTCCAAAAAACGCTTTTTTTATAAGTGAAGCATCAAAACTTATGCTTTCTTTACGAAATACCTCCTGACTTTCATCTCGTTGCTTATTTAAAACATTTGCATAATTCTGAATAAGCTGCGTATCATCTGCGCTAGCGGTAGAAAACACGATACATAATGGTATCACAACACAGAAAATACCACGCATTAAATACTTTTATATGCATTGCTGTAATTAATAGTGACATTCGCAAACCTAATATGCAATATTATTCATTACCTAAATTTAATCTAATTGAAAAATCATCCAATATAAAAGCCATTTGCCGTATTGTAGCATGACATACCATAACGATTATAGGTAAATTTAAGTGAAAACTATAAGAGACTGCCGTAGCAATACACCATAAAACTGTATCTTGCTCTGAAAAATTAGCCTTCATCGAAGTGATGAGTACAGGTACTTGATTATTCAACATATTAGTACGTAATTCACTAATTTGCATTGAACAATCATTATCAGCAATAAGCAATATTTCAGGAGAATCCCATCTTATCTTCGTAGAAAAATCATGGACGGATATCTTAACATACTTATTTTGAAAAGAGCAAAGATAAGATATCGACGAATCTGATTTTAAATCTACAGAAATTTTTCCTAAATTATCTAAAGAATGAAAGGATTTAGAACGGAGCTTATATACTCCGCAAGTCTTTTCTATTTCCCTAATAAGAAAGTCAACTACGTCTTTGTTGATAAGATGCATTATCTGAAATGCTATCTCACCGCAATATATTATCTTAAATAGCTTTTCTATTTCTGATAATACGGCTTCTTTAAAAAGAGTTATTCCAATCAACTTTGCAGCAGAATTCCACATATCATCAGATATTTGCAAATCAGATATAAACCTTCTCTCTGCTAAATAATTTCCGCAAACTTTAATGTAATTATCAGCAATCAACAACTTATTTAAAACAACTGCATATCCAAATTCTCTATATTTTGCTACTATAATGTTAGCAATGATCGATGCATCACAGTACGACATCACATCATCTACTTTTGACAAAGCATATAGCTTAGTCCTTGTAAGAGATAAGTTTTTGCTATCTGACATACTTTAATGCGTAAAATTTCTTTTATGTGCAAAGGTAATCATTTGAAAGGAGAATGTGAAAACCATACAGGCAATAGTAGCAAAAATACCACCTTCACACTTTATTATCTGAATATACATAGCCCATATCATACACAATGATGATAAAGCTACATTTCTTACTAGTAAAAAAACATTCAACCATACAATTACACCGAGTAATGCAGAAAGTGGAGATAATCCTAGTGTAACACCTAACGCAGTAGCTACCCCCTTACCTCCTTGATACATAACAAGTGGTCTTATATGTCCTATAATAGCGAGAGCACCACATATCAATGCCATACTAAATTTACCAAATATCAGAATGCTTATAGATGTATTTTGAGATAAGTAATACAATCCGGAAACAACTGCAAATCCTTTGCTACAATCTAAGAAAAGAGTGATTGCTGCTGGTATAGCACCTCCAGCTCTATAAACATTAGTAGCACCTATATTCCCCGAGCCAACACTGCGTAAATCCTCAAGCCCAAAAAGAGCTTCTATCGCTTTTCCAAAACATATGGAGCCAACAAGATAACAAACAACACAATATAGAAAATATATCTTCATATTTACAAGATGAAAAAAAACATTAAAGCTTTAATTTTGGACTGAATAATAGCACAATAGGAGCTGATATAAAAATAGAAGAATAGGTACCAAATGCTATTCCAAACGTCGTAATATAGCTGAAACTCCTGAGTTTTTCATCACCAAAGAGCAATAACACTACACACACAATTATAGTACTCGCTACTGTCATTGTAGTGCGAGAAAGTGTTTGATTGATACTAGAATTAATAACATCAGATAATGGCACATTGCTTTTAGAATTTTCCCTTATCCTATCATATATTACAACACTATCATTAATAGAGTACCCTATTACTGTCAACAAAGCAGCTATCGAAGCACTATCAAATTCATACCCAAAAGTCGAGCAAAATCCCACCGTAACTACAGCATCATGCACAAGACTTATCAGTACACCAATTGCAAATTCCATTTTAAACCTTAACCACGTGTATATCATAATACCTAGAAGCGCAACAATTATCGCAAAATAGCTTCTATGCAAAAGCTCACTTCCTAGTTTAGGGCCTATATACTGCATACTCTCTATAGTTGGGTTATATTCCTTTAAACTATCAAGCACCATTCTACTTAAATTTTTCACATTGTTCTCCGCGCCTCCTACCCTAACGAGAAAAAGCTCCCTATCCGTTATATAGTGATTTTGCACTTTTTTTATTTCACTTAAATTTTTTACAAAAGGCTTTAATTTTTGCTCTAGAATATCTCTATTTATTTGGTTGTTAGCTGTAAGTTCCATCACAATACCACCTGTAAAATCCACACTATAATTCAACCCTTTATAAAGAAAAATGAAAACTGAATAAGTTGTTAGTATGATACTTAGGAGTACTGCCCAACGAAAATAGCGGACAAAATTGAAATTCATGTTACTCAACACTGTAATATTCTAACTTATAAATCATCGTAGGACTTATCTTAATTATTTGAATGCTCCTAATGCAATTAAAAACTGCTTGTTTTTTTAACAATCAGCACATCGCAGACCATTTGAGGTAAACACAGAATAGTATTACTTCATAAGTGAAAGTTGTTTTGTTATTTAGCAGAAAAACATAATCCAAATAATGACGAACAAAATCCTCTCATTTTCTTGACTAATATGCTATTTTTCCTATCCTTCTATTAAGGTAATTACGGCAGTAAAAATGAAATCAAAAATCTTTAATTTCTTCGTGATAGCATCGGTATGTATTGCAAATACTACATATGTTCAAGCTAAAGACCAATCAAATTCTTCAACAGTAGATAATCTTAACGATAGCTCACCTCAAGTAAATAGCACTACAAATACGTCCTCCACACCATCAACCACACAGTCCACACAGCAAAACGTTACAGCCACTCCACCTCAACCACCTCAAATAAATAACACTACAAATACGTCATCCACACCATCAACCACACAGTCCACACAACAAAACATTACAACCACTCCACCTCAACCACCTCAAGTAAATAACACTACAAATACGTCATCCACACCATCAACCACACAGTCCACACAACAAAACATTACAACCACTCCACCTCAACCACCTCAAGTAAATAACACTACAAATACGTCATCCACACCATCAACCACACAGTCCACACAACAAAACATTACAACCACTCCACCTCAACCACCTCAAGTAAATAACACTACAAATACGTCATCCACACCATCAACCACACAGTCCACACAGCAAAACATTACAACCACTCCACCTCAACCACCTCAAGTAAATAACACTACAAATACGTCATCCACACCATCAACCACACAGTCCACACAGCAAAACATTACAGCCACTCCACCTCAACCATCTCAAATAAATAATAACACTGCAAATACATCATCTACATCATCAACCACACAACAAAATATTACAGCCACTCCACCTCAACCACCTCAAGTAAATAACACTGCAAATACGTCCTCCACACCATCAACCACAACTCAGAAACATGAAGAAAGTACACAAGAGAAAGATGTTAATGAAGTACATATCATAGCTCATTATGACAATTGGAAGCTCGTTTCATCAGAAAAAGGAAATTTCATTATAGGTACTGAAAATAACTCCCACAACAGTACTGCATATATCGCTTTGGAGAAAAGAAAAAATGGTAAATTTTCTATATCTATATGCAGTAGCAATGAAATAGAAATGGATAAGAACGCTAGTATCACAGTAAATAATAAATCATTTATACTATTCAATGGTGATAACGTGTACTGTGCGACTAGTTACGATAAAGAACAAGACGAAGCAATAATATCTAACATACAAGCTACTTGCACAACTTCAGAACCAAATGCAATCTTAGCATTTATTACTAAGAACTCAGGAACGATTGAAATTCCAATACCAGTTAATAGCTTTAAACGTATCTATGATGTCGCAAAGAAAATTTCGTAACAATTATAAAAAAATAAAGTGAAAATCCTTGATAATTTGCAAGATCTACAAAATTTTCAAAACTTTTTCCAAAAAAGACTAACTAAAAATAGGGCTGTATTAGTAAGAGTGGATTTTAATATGCCAACTGATCAAAGTGGGCGAATTACAAATTTTCAAAGATTAGAAAAAGCTCAAGATACAATAAATTTCATTCTCGAATGTGGTGGTATTCCTGTGCTTTTATCCCATCTTGGAAAGAAGTACGAAAAATTTGAAATGCATATCAAACAGATAAATTCATATCTCAAAAATAATAAATTTCACGAACTACACTTAGTAACCGAAAGAAGTAACTTCTCAGAACAGATAACAGCATTGCAAAAGCTTCTTTCAATCACTGAAGAAACAGAAAAAAAAGTATTTCTTATTGAAAATATGAGATTATATGAAGAAGAGGAAAAAAATTCTGATGAAGCAGCGCAAATGCTAATTTCAGAAATCTCCGAATTCTACATTAATGAAGCATTTTCGTGTTGTCATAGAAAGCATATGTCAATGTATTCCCTTCCAATGCATACTACTTATAAATTTTGTGGAATTCGTCTCATACAAGAATTGCAAGCTATATTACCACTTATGAAGGTAAATTTTGAAGATACTACAATTATCCTTGGTGGAGCTAAAATATCGACAAAACTACCGTTAATAAAATTTATGATTGGAAAAGTAAGAAATATTATAGTGTCAGGTGGTATTGCTAATACACTTTTAAAGTACGGGTTTAATTATAATACAGGTTCTTCTTTGACAGAAATAGGAATGGAATTAGAGATAAATAATTTACTCTGTAATAAAAATTGTAAAATCGTTCCAATTAACCTTTATAAAGAAGATTCTGAAATAACACAAATTTTATTACCATCAGATTTTCATATTTCTGAGGATAGTAGAAAAAACTTAGAAATACTGAAAATTAACATACAAGAATTAAACATAAACAAACAGCAATTCTCAATTTTTGATATAGGCAATGCTACAAATTCCGCTATAGAAAATATCTTACAAATACAAAAAACAGTAATATGGAACGGACCACTAGGAATGTATGAGAATGAAAAATTCAAACAAGGAACTGATCATGTTATGAATATATTATCCAGACTCACGAAAAATGGCACTATTAAAAGCTTTATAGGAGGAGGTGATACAATAGCATGCATCAAAAATGAACATAACATAACTCATATATCAGATGGTGGTGGCTCATTCATCTCATTTCTCAGTGGTAACGTCCTACCAGGTTTAGCTAGCATGCTAAATACTTCAAATTCTCCTTGAAAACTAGTTCACATTCTTCCGTCACTCATTTAATAGAATCTAGATCAGATTGATTGCATATACCTAGAAGTACAGGATCTTTTGGCTCTAATTCTTCATAATTCCAGTGAGTTTTAGTTCTTATAGAGTCGACTAATTTTTCAGTTGTACCAAGAATTTTTGCTATTTCTTTAGAATTTGCAGTCGAGAATCTGTTGATAACCCACAATATCGCATTCGCTTTTTCTCTCCTCAATGCAACAGGAGTGTATTTCTTTGCTTTATTCTTAGTAAAGAGTACACCTTTCATTATTTCAGACATCTTTAAGGTACTGTTTACATCATTTTCGCATCTTTTAATTTCTTCTGCAGCAAGTTGTCCCATGCTAATGGGACTTATAGGTGTAATCTTCCTCCCTAATTCATCATCCGCCATAGCTTGTACTTCCAAAAGGTGCAACTTACAAAAAGTAGCAATCTGCGTAAAAGTCAACTTTGTATTAAGGATCAACCACATAGCGGTAGCTTTAGGCATAACAGGTTTTGCATTAAAGTCGCCGACTTTCTTTTTTACAGCCATAAATTTTATTATTATTCACGTCTTTTCACGCTATTCTACAGCAGTTCTCATAAAGATTAAAGATTGAATTAGTAAAATTCAATAAAGCAAAGCATTTTAAAACGGTAAATACACTCAACATTACTGAATTGCATATTCCACAGATTGCAATTCATCATACATTATGATACGCTCAACGCGTTCGTTATTATTACGGAATTTTCTCAATATGGGACAGAAAGCTAATCCAGTAGGTCTAAGATTAGGCATTAACAGAAGTACTGATTCGATGTGGTACGCGTCTAAAACAGATTACCCTCGCATTTTACGTCAGGATATTGCTATACGTGAACTTATAGAACGACGTTTCGGAGGTGCTTTGATATCTAAAATTGAGATGCGTCGTTCTTCGTCTAAGTTGAATGTGAGAATTGTCGCTGCGAAAGCTATGATGATATTGGGTAAGAACGGTTCTGAGGTAGAAGTTCTCAAAAAGAGTATTATTGGTATTGTAGATCATGGATTAGAAGTGGATATTAATATAGACACAGAAAAGAAGCCTTTGCTACAATCTAGAGTTGTAGCAAAGATGATTTCTCAACAACTTGAGCAGAGAGTAGCTCCAAAACAAGCAATGAAAAAGGCTATTAGAGATGTCATGAAATCTGGAGCATACGGAGTGAGAATTGCTATAAGTGGTAGATTAGGAGGAGCTGAAATAGCAAGAACGGAATGGCAAAAAGACGGGAGCGTGCCACTTCACACACTGAGAATGCCGATCGAAAAGAGTAATGCGATTGCTCGTACTACATATGGTGTGCTTGGAGTTGCTGTTATTATAGCGGCTCATCCAAACAGTATACGTGAAGAAGAACAACGATCTAATTAAGATTAATAAGGGAAGCGCCTTAAAACAGCGAACTTCTCATGTTTCTTCTCTTTTAGCATGTGTGGTAGTGTTAATAAGATGGAGCAGAGGTAGGAGATATTATGGCGAGAGTACCAAAAGGCTCGTCTAAAGCAAGGGATATTATAGGAGGATTACCAAGAGTAGTAGAACTATTCGAAGCAAGAGAACCAAAAGAACACTCAATTATAAGTGAAGTAGATGGAGTAATAAGCTTTGGAAAAGATTATAAATCTAAGAAACGACTTGTAGTAAAACCTGCAGATGGAAGTGATAAATTATATGAATATTTTGTTCCTAGATATAGAAATATAGTTGTAAATCCAGAAGAATTTGTAAAACGTGGAGCTTTATTAGTAGAGGGTGATGTCTCTCCTAGTGAGATCTTAAGCGTGCTTGGTAAAGAAGCTCTCGCTAGATATATGATATCCGAAATTAAACAAGTCTATAGATTACAAGGTGTCAACATTCATAATAAACATATAGAGGTATTATTACGTCAGATGATGGGAAGAATGGAAGTAGTTAAGTCTGGTGGCACAAATTTAGTCGAAGGTGAGATTATAAGCGAAGACGATTTGATTCGCTCTCAGAAAAATGCAAAACTCCTTACCTATCACTTCATCCCTCCACAGGTTAAAACTGTATTAATTCATAAATAATTCGCAAAATTTTAAACCTTTCTTAGAAGGAAAATTCGATTGTTGATTGGTAAGAATCACTATCCCAACTTCCTCAGAAGGTACAAATCCGATAAAAGAGTTTACTCCATTAATTGATCCTCCATGAAAAATCATTTTTTTCTTTAAATTCTTTCCTATTCTCCACCCAATTGCATAATATTTTTCTATATCGTTACGAGTATTTCTTGAATCACTCTTTACGATTGGAGTGTATAAGTAATGTAACATTTTTTGAGAAATAATATCTGTTCTATACCCAGAACTCAATCTTAAGATTTCTATCATCCCATTAAGAGAAGCAAATACACCAGCAGCAGAAGCAACTGTCTTAGGGTAATAAGGCGGAAATGGGAGAGATTTCAATATCTTTTTCTTTTTTCTTTTTATTACGAGATGTGGATAAGCTATCATAAAACTTTTCTGAACTGGAAACATATGAATTCCATCTACTCCCAAGCGATTAGACATAGCAAGAATAGCATTTCGTAAATTAAGTTCTTTAGCGCTCAAAATTTCTTCAGCTAAACTAAAAATAGCATTACTATAAAAATAACATTCTCCTACCTTACATTTTGGATATTGTTTCGATATTTGCGAAAGTAATGCATTTCTAGATAATCCTTTCTCTATTTGAGAATTGCCTGAAAAATTATAGCCTGTACTATGACTCAAGATGTCTTTCATACTAATACTACTGCTAAGATATGGAAGATTCATTTTATCTTCAAAAGAGAAATTGCCATTTTCTGCGATGAATGCAATAGTCAATGCTGATATTGGCTTTGAAACAGATGCAAGTGGAAATAACGTATCGAAAGTAATATTTTTACGATTTCCAACTCTTTTCCCAAAAGCTGTCTTATAAACTACGCGTCCCTGATATAAAATTGCTATAGCACCACCATGTAGTTGATGCTTTTCTCTTTCACACTCTTCTATAAATCGCTCAATCTTCAACAGCTTATTATCATGAACAGCAATAACATAGTTGCTATGCAGCAAAAGTAATATAAAGAGAATAAAAGAATATTTTAACATTAATCTTCAAATTAAAATAACTTATAACACTCAGATAAACGAAATCCTATTCTAAAGCATTAACTAGTACAAGCACGTATTTTTTGTCTTAATCTCTTGCACTAAATTTAGATTGATAATTATTCTTCAAAAAGAGAGTAGCAATAAAGAGCGCTGGTATAGAAAGAAACACCGATAATAAAAAATATACTTTCCATCCAAAAAACGATGCTACAAATCCTGAAAAAGAGCCAAATATATTTCTTAAGAGCTGAGAAGATGAACTCAAAATTGCGAACATAGTAGCTCTATAAGAATCTTGTGCTCTACAAAATATACTCATAAAACTTATTATAGCCACATTCGCGAATCCTTGGCACATCTTTTCTAAGCACGAAATAGCACCAAGCATTATATTTCCAGAAGCTGATGATAGAAATACCAAAAATAATAAATTAGAACAAGCAGCCATAATTTCAGCAATTAACAATATATGTATGGTCTTTTCAAAAAACTTTCGTAAGACATAACTTCCAATTACAGTACCAGCGAAAAATCCAATTGTACCAAAAACCTTATTAAAAGTTGCAAGTTGCTCTTTAGAAAAGCCATTTTCTAAAAGAAAAGGCATAAGTAACACATCCATAAATCCGTCACTCAACTTAAATGTAGCAACTAAAAGCAATACTAATGATGCTTTATCCGCTGAGAGAAAGGCAGTAAAGGCACTGTAGTATTCTTTAATGAAAGAAGTGATGACATGTTTCTTTTTTTCAACTGTGATAGTGGTATCATCTATTCTATAGATCACTATCAAATATCCTGAACATAAAAATCCGCAAACGGCATATATACTGTTCCAAGAAAGGAAACTTACAAGATTAAGAACAATGAAACTTATACCTGAAATCGCTATTGTCCATCCGAGAATAAAGTATAAATCTACTTTCGGTATTTCATAATTATTAGAACCTTCAAGTCTATAAGCTTCTACACTATTATCAAAAGTGGCACCCATAGATGCTTGTAATAGGGTAAAGATAAAAAATATATATTCATTACGAGCAACGAATGGAACCATAATCATACTTAATGAGAGCATAGTTTGGAGTAAGAACATCCATTTCTTCCTTATCCCCCATTTTTCTGGAAATATATTTAATGGTATAATATCAGTAAACGGAGCACTTAAAGATTTTAAAGAAAACGGCATCATTCTGATAGAAAATACACCTAATGAAATTAAGGAATATCGTATATCGTGAAGAAAAATCGTGGTTACTGCTGAAAAAATACCAAAAGAAGTACCACTACATGCACCTAAAAGAAACAATCTGAGATGTATTATATGTGGAAATAAATATCGCCATATTAATTTCATATAGCTTTCATTAGCACACTATAATACACTATGTGCATGGTATCACATCATTTTTTTTAGTGCTATATAAATCTGAAATCATCCATAGATTGAGCACTATCATAACAAAAAGATATAAAATAGAATGTGCTATAGGAATGGAGATAGAATTTTATGCAATACCTAAAAATACGTATAAATGCAATTTTATAGCTGATCTCACAAAGGAATTGAAACAGTATGGAATATCAGTTATCTCAGAAGAAGAGGAGAATCAGTACGAAATTAAGATACCTCATACCACAAATCTGTGCTTTCTATGCAAAAAAGTTGAAATATGTAATAAAATACTTGCTAATTTTAATAATTATACAATTATTACATCACCAAGGCCATTTCCAAGTAAGAGCAGCTCAAGTGCTCAATATAATATAAGTCTGCATACTAATAGTACAAATATCTTTTCAGAATCTCTTATCACAGAAAATAAGCAACTCATAGATCATATCGATAGCATTTTGGAAATGCTGAACGACGCCTTATATTTTTTATTAGCCCAAAACGATGAAGAATATACGCGCTTTGGAAGTAGCATACACACACCTCTTACGATAAGTTGGGGGATCAATAATAGAACTACCGCTATCAGGATACCATCCTCTCATTGCGAAAATAGAAGGATAGAATTCAGAATACCATCACCTCAATCACCACCAGAAAATGTTATACTTTTTCTGCTGATATCTATTTTATATAAGACAGTAATATCTCCAAAAAAACACTATCCACCTACATATGGAAACGCACACCACTTAGAATTATACAGAAATGAACTGTTACATCCTTCTTTGAAAGATGCATCGGAAAACTTTTCACTGCTAAATTACACAACACTTATATCCAACAGCGTAAAAGAAAATGACTACGAAATGAAAAACATACTCTCTGAAATTCGCGCTCTGCTTTTCCAATACAGAGCGCTCTCAAAATTATAATTATAATTCTACTTCGGCAACTTTGTTTCTACCCAAATCTATCTCGACGATTTTTACATTTTTTTCCTCTAATACCGCTCTAGCATTTTGAGAAACTTTATGAACTTCTATTGAACGAAAAGCTTTATCAAGAACAGTATCTGGTTCTTTAGGCCCTAGTAACTTCACATTTTCACCTTTTTCTTCAATTAATCCAAGTTCCAGCATAATATCCATTGTAATATCCGAGTCAGCATTAATCTTCTCACTTCTAATCAAATCGTTCAAAGCATCAATGCTAATTAAAGTGTACTCTATTCTATTTGCACTTCTAAATCCACGTTTTGGCAACCTTGTATACAAAGGCATTTGCCCACCTTCAAACCCATTTAATGCTACTCCACTTCGAGCTGTTTGTCCTTTTCCTCCTCTACCGGAAGTCTTTCCAAGACCAGAACCTACACCACGTCCCAAAATTTTCTTTTGTCTTCTCGCTCCATAATTATCTCTAAAATCATTTAACTTTGTGAAGAAACCAGAACGTTCGCCATCATGCTGTCCACGCTCACCATCCCTACTACGGAATGAACTTCCCTGTCTATCCGATCTGCTGTAAGAGCTAGAACGTTCACCATCACGCTGTCCGCGCTCACCATCCCTACGGAATGAACCTCCCTGTCTATCATTTGATCTTCCGTAAAAACCAGAGCGCTCACCATCACGTTGCCCACGCTCGCCATCTCTACTACGGAATGAACTTCCTTGTCTATCCGGCCTGCTGTAAGGCCTAGAACGCTCGCCATCACGTTGTCCACGCTCATCGTTCCTACCACGGAAGGAACTTTCTTGTCTATCGCCTGAACCAGCAGAAAAATTAGATGAGCGTTCATTGGAAAAATTAGATGAGCGTTCATTGCTTCGGTATCCGCGTGCATCGCCTTGTCTAGGACTTCGCCTTTCGTTACTCCTCTCACCGTATGAGGAGCTAGTATGAGTTCTTCTTCGCATAACTTAGTATGTTGCCATTTTAATAACGTTTGGAATGGTATCATAAGATATGCAAATGTACAACAGGAATATATAAACCTTTAGTAAAACTATACCATACCCAATATACTGCTATATTTAATGTTGCACTATCTATTATTTAGTGATAGTATTGTCTCGAATTTAGTGAATTTCAGCCAGAAATGCTATGCCTAGAAAATGCGATATAAACGGTAAAATGGTTTCCTATGGTAATAATGTTTCACACTCTAATAGGAGAACTCGTAGGAGATTTTTACCGAATATACAAAATGTTAGTGTATTTAGTTCTACGATGAAAAAATTCTTTAGACTTGCGGTATCAACCTCTGGCTTAAGAACTTTAGATAAGCATCATGGAATAGATAATTATCTTATCACAACTCCTGACGAAAAGCTTACCTTAAAGCTTCGTGGGATTAAAAAAGCTATTTTAGCTACATCTAGTTCAAGTGCTGAGTGAAAGTGAATAGTTATGAACAGAAATGATAGACTCTCTGCAATAAAAATTCTTTATGAGATTTCCTGTAAATCTTCTCTTCTAGGACAATCGCATGCTGTTACGTATGTGACTGTGTCTAGTCAATACTCGGACATTCCTTCAGAGCACGATAATTTAGAATGTTTGGGCTATGAAGAAGTCGATCCTTTATCGCCATGCGTTCCGTTTATAAACGATAATGTAAGAGATGCTGTTTCTTATTGCTCTACTAATTACTTCAATATTATTAAGATAATGTCTAGTTGCCTTGAAAATGGTACAGACATATCAATGTCTTATATGCTAGAAGCAATCCTTAGATGTGCATTTTATGAACTTTCTAAAAAAGTAGAACAAGACAATGCGATATGGAAAAGCCGTATCATATCAGAATACTTAAGTATCGCGCTGCTTTTTGGACAAACACAACGATTAGGTCTTATTAATCATTTACTAGATGCATGCTGGGAAAAACTTAATAGCTCATCTCAAACTTTAATAGAAGTTGTATCTTAAGAATCACATGATAGCTTTAGGAATAGAATCAAGTTGCGATGATGCTTGTATCTCATTAGTTAAAACTGATGGTACAATTCTCTTTAACGACTCATACTCTCATATTAAATTACACGCATTTTATGGCGGAGTTGTACCAGAAATTGCCTCGAGATCTCATACTCAATCTCTCCCAAAACTATTCATAAAAGGTATCAATGAATCAGGAATTTCTCCTTTAAATATAGATTTTATAGGAGTTACTGCTGGACCTGGGTTAGTAAGTTCTCTTATGGTTGGTATAGCTTTTGCTAAAGGAATTGCAACAGCTCTTCAAAGACCATGCATTCCTATTAATCACCTAGAGGCACATGCCCTTGCCCCTAGAATCTCTAATAAAGATCTTACCTTTCCATATTTACTGTTATTAGTATCAGGTGGAAATACTCAACTCGTATTATCGCTAGATATAGGAAAACATATAATAATTGGAGAAACCCTAGATGATGCAATTGGAGAAACTTTTGATAAAGTTGCACAATTTCTCAAATTAGGATATCCTGGTGGACCATTGATAGAAAAAATGGCTTTGTACGGAGAACAAAAAGCATATCAATTTCCAAAGCCATTATATAGAAGCAATACATTAAACTTCTCTTTCTCAGGGTTAAAAACTGCTATAAAAAAAATAATTTATAGCAAAAGTGAAATTACACAACGTGATATATGTGATATATGCGCTTCTTTTCAACGTACTATTCTAGATTTATTAAATGATAAAATTTCTCAAGCTCTTATACATATTAAAAAACATTATGGTATTCAAATTGAGAGGGTAGTAATATCAGGTGGTGTTTCAGCCAACTCATTTTTATCCTACAATATAGGGAATTTTTTACATAATTTGGGCTGCAAATTATTTTTTTGCAAAACAGCCTTATGTACTGATAATGCAGCAATGGTTGCATGGACGGCAATAGAAAAGGTAAAAAATGGCTATTTTTTAGAAACAACTTCTCAAAAAAGATATGACAATACTATGAATTTTACAGTATTACCAAATCTACGATTATCATTAGATAGTGAATTATAGAGGTAAAATATCGCAAACTATATCTCATGCTTTTATACTGTCTTTGGTAGTAGCTTTTATAGAAAAATAGTTAGATATATTGCATATAAAAGATAAAAGATATACAATTTTTCTATATTAAGAAGAAACTGTTTAATATGGAGTCTGAATTCTTATCACAAGGTGGATTCGATGGTAACAAAAGATATAGCTTACCATTAGAAGATTGGACGACACATGCTAATAATCCATCTCCACTTTTTTGGGGAGCAGAGATATCTAATATGTTGCATAAAATAAAATTAGAAGATACTGCGTTACTTGCGGGGAAAATTGGTACTGGTCTCGGCGAGGCTAAATTACCAAGTCTTTTTAATAGCAGAAAATAGAGGCTATTATATGTAATTTTTCTTTTAATATATCACTGCAAACGATAACTTATATCATACATACATATATAATTGAGTATCACTTTGGAAAAATAGAAATCAAAAAATGAGCTTATTTCTCTCATTAATATACTTAAGAGGTATTTCATAGCAAGAATCTTCGTGCTATATAAATTGCTTATTATCAGCAAAAATTTTCATAATGATAGGAATTTATATGATAATGGGCATTGCTTCATTTTCAATTATCAATGGAATAGTAGCTTATAAAATCAGTATTAACCTAAAGAAAAAAGCGGAAATAAAAAAAAGAGCACTAGAAGAAAGACGCGTAATACGTTTAAAAATAATGAAAACACTTCGTGCGAAATATTACAAGAATTTTAACGACCTATCTTAGCAATTTATATAGAACATAACTTTGTAACTACTACATATAAAGACATTTAGTACCTTATAATAACTCCAGAAATGTAATACTCTAAATCTAATATTTTGTTTATTCATCAAACATCCAGTGATATCTCCAGAGCCTACCTCTAATTCTTCTTTCCATTCTAACAGCCATCTTCTCTCTTTGCATTTCTATTCTTACATACGCTTCCTCTCTCATTTTTCTTTTTACAGAGATAGATAATACAACACTTATAACCATAAAAAAAACTATACTACAGATTATATAGCACAAATCCAATATCATAAAAAATACTAAAAACTACTTCACTATACAACTAACACCTGCATCTTAAGTTAAGCACCTCTTATCGGGCTCAACATATATATCAGCTAGAACTCTACCAATAACCACCATACCGTATTCTCATAATCATAGAAATTTAACAGTACTACATTATAACATCAAACCTTTTAGGAGAATGTAGCCACGTCGTAGGAATACAACGTGACTACAAGCTATAATCCCTCTTTTATTAACTCATATCTTCCAAATAAGTCTCACCTACTATAGCATCTATTTTATTCAACTCATCCCTGTCTATCACAAAATAATCCATTCCACCCATTACAAATACAAAGAATTCGTTTTTCGTAATTCTATAATCACATAATGCAGGATCATTCGTACCGTATACGAAATCATTATAACGATCATCGTTGTTACAGAAGTATTTACTGTCGTAGAGCTTGGTATATAAATCATCACCCCTCTCCATAAAACGCATAGATATCTCCTCTTCTTTTAATGTACTTACTGTATCCTTTATCCAATTTTTATGGTTATGAATAACAGCATCAGAAAGACCAACTGAACATGTATCCTTTGCGATAAAGGACGCTTTTACTTTGTCATAATCTATCTTGTAAATACCATTATTCACCAACTTATCAATCGCTTCATTCCACTGAATCATCAATTCCGATACGTCTTTCATTTTTTTACTCTCTTCGCGATAATAACTCATTCTACTGAAATCTTTCAATGCTTCAGGCGGTATTTTATTAACTCCTTCACAGAATATATAAGCTTTTTTAGCAGTTATAATATCATCTTCACCCATAAATCGCTTACTACTACAATATCCTAAAGCTCTATATACCAACCTTTGTACAGTATCAATATATTCATTACTAATTGGAATAATTTCATCGCACTTGCTACCAATTACATTAATTCCATTAACAAATTTGTTTTCACCAACAGCACTACATTCATGCACACCATGTCGGAATATAACACCAGCATTCATATAGTGAATCAGCATTGATTCTTCTTCAAAAAAGTCATGCTTCGACATCTCTTGCATCTCAATTTTATGATTAGGATATTTTGCTAGATTATCCCTACATGTAGGAAATTTCTTCATGATAGCACTGTATATACTATTATGTAAGGATGCACTATTAAGAAACGCGACTATTTCTACTTCACACTGTTGCATTATACTACTTGCCTTGTCAATAAATTGCTCTACGCTATCGCTATTTTCTTCTTTCAATTTACTTAACAATTCCTCATGCTTATTTATTTGAGCTGCAACATATGCAATAGCATTATATATCGCCTCCACTTCTTTTTTCTTAGCACTATATTGGGATTGTAGATCGTTGCAACGCTTTGTAATTGCATGCTGTTCTGGAAAATCCTCTAATACACTTTCTATAATACTCATACAAGTACTCTTTTCATCCAGTGATTGCCCTAATCCGTATTCGACCAACACATCATTAATAGCTTTTAAATTATCACCGTGTGACTTATCGATCATTAGCAAAATGCTATCTCTAGTATTCTCAGTAGAAAAGATATTCTTAACAAAATCTACGGTACCAATAGAAAACATAACTTTCTTGAGAGCATTTACTGCAAAAACTTTTCCAGCTCTACCGTCAAACTTCTCACCCCAATACGCTAACGAATACTTCATATAATTTGTGTTGGAATGTACTATTCCTCTATACATATCGTCAATAACTATTTTAACAGCTTCAATAAAGCTGTGCTTGATTTGTTCTATTATCGATTTATCAATAGCACTGTATGCAAGCATGTCATTAGTTGTAGCAGACAACTTATACTGTATCGCTTTTTCTACATCTTTATGTAGCGTATTTTGGTCTTTACAAAAAACTGTGAAAAACTGCAAAGTATCATCATATACCATCTGTACTGAACTAAAGTCTTTTTCTGTCATCCTATAAGTAAACGGTATAGTTATGTTTTTATCTATATAATCTTTAATATCATCTACACAACCGGCAAAATCAAAATCTTTATGATTCTGGACTCTACTACGTATTAGACCCTTAACATATTCAATATTTTTCTTACTCTCCATGAATTTTTTGCATTCACTATCAAACGCTACAGCTCTACTAAGAGAAGCATAATCTTGTCGTGACGTAAATGTATTCACGACGTCATTAATTACTTTTTCTATGTCATTAGATAGCCTTGAGCGGAATGCTGATATGAATTTCTCATATATCTCAATTATATTAAAATTGATATCAGTTACATTGAGAGATACTCCTCGAATACCAGAAATCATATCTTGCACTAAATTCTCTGCAGTTTTCATCTCAATTTCTGTTCTCATCTTCATCTGTCCGATATTATATATCGTCTCATCTTTTTTACTCTTCACGAGATTCAGAGCATCTTTATATAGTGCTTCTACTATAGTTGCCATACCACGTATAGAGCTACTTACATTTATACCAAAATCAGCAATCCTAGCATTAATATCATTACATCTATCACTATAACTCACCATGCTCTTACTACTGCATAACTCCTCTAACAATTCATACTCAGAACTATCTTCTACTGTATTTTTGACTACAGAAATTAAAGCCTCATAAGGAGAAAGTTTGATTGAACCATTTATAATATTGGGAGAAATCTTAAGAATTCCTTCATTCAAGTGCTCCATACTATTCTTTAAGAGTGTCTCAACATCAGTAAATGCTTTCATATAATCTTGACTTGCAATAAACGCATCCATCTCATACTTTTTGCTCTCTAATCCATTCCGCACACTAATTTTTGTACTTTTAATTCTATCAGCTTTTTCTTTTAAAATAGCAGAAAACTCTTTCACATAGTTTCTTACGCTATCATCAAAATTTCCGAAAGATACTACTTTGCAAGAATTACTACTAACGAATAAAAGTGCAACTTTGAAATGCTCAATACTATCCAACATATTAATGTAAGCACTTCTACTACTACTCCATTCTTCATTTTTCATAATTTCGCTCTTAACAATGCTTTCATTGCTAAACAAATCATCTATCGCTTTCTCTAGAGAAGTTAATTTGTCAACTGCTTTATCACATTCCTCTATAACATTACTTTGCTCCCTCACAAAAGCAGCAACTTTAGCTTCATAAGAAGACACTAGTTTAAGAACTATTTGATTCAACCTTTTTTCAAGTTTTTCAATATTTTCATATTTCGCCATTATTACTTCGCTTTTTCCTTTCTCAATGAAGAATTTAAGGCGATTATTTAGTACTTGTTTTATATCACCAAGATAACTCTTTACCAATTCGGGAATTACACTTTCTACACTCTGTTTTAAATCATCTATATGGTAAGAAATACCAAAATCAGCTCTAGTTTTAAACTCATAAGCTACAATATGCTCCTCTACACTTTCATTCACGAAACTATACAAATTAGTAAAGAAATCCGCAAAGTGAGTCATATCATCATTATGCTTTTCCACAATGTACTGATCGAGTTGTACCGTACCGGTATTCAATGCATTACCAAATAGTGCACCACTCATAAATTTTTCTATATCTTTTTTAGACTTCCCTACAGCCCTGTCTTTTCTATCTTTATCCCATCTTCTACTGTTAGTACGGTATGCCACATGCTCAATATTGTAATCAACATACACTGAAGCAACAGCTTGTATCATTTCAGGAGAAAATAACTGAAGCCCATTCTTTTTAGCAAACTCTTTAAGCTGCTGCTCACTATATTTATCAGTATTCGAATTCTTTATATCATTCTTCAGATTTTCATAAAGAGCCTGATCAGTTGCTGAAATACTATCACTACCACCTAATGAACTATCAACATGTAAATTCAGAGGCGCTAACTTCCGTGACAATAGTGCAGTAAATTCCGTTTTCTTCGAGCTAGCGATCTCACTCATCTTCTTAGTATAGGTCGTATAGTAGTACTCTCTAGTTAATTGTAGTTTTTGATATTCCTCTTTAAACGATAATAATAATTTATCTATCTTCGATATAAGCTCGACATCATCCACTTTATTAGTATTTAGAAGCTCTTCCTCCAAACGCTTAATCTCTAAAGCTCTTTCAGTAATGTCATTTTTATCATAATCCTCAAAATCTTTTATTTTCTTTATTTCGTCAGCTCTATGCTTTAGTATTTCCTCTACTACATTACGATATTTAGCATTAGAAACGTCAGAGTCTTGTTGAGCTATACCTCTTTGTATAGCAAAAAGTTTCATTTCTAAAGAAAGTCTCCATTTTTCCTGTACTGTAAAGATTTCGAATGCCTCCTTCACCGTACTAATTTTACCTACTAACTCATCTCTTAATTTATCACTAAAGTCTTTCTCATACCCTTTACATAATTTCAGTAAATGCCCGTTTAAAACACTAGCTATCGATATAGCGCGCATATGACTTTTAAATATAGACTGTGGAGCATCTTCAACTGCAGCGATTATTTCCTTTATACCATGAGTATTACAACGTACCATAATACCTCTACAACCATCAGTAATTTTCTGAATATTTTGTTTGATAACTGGAGAGTATACAACATCTTCTGCAAGAATCTTCTGTATCTGTTCATTTGTAGTAATCGTCCCTTCCTGCAACTGTCTCTTTATATCATCTGTGAATTTATTCGACTGTTCTTCAAGGAGTGTAATATTTTTAACGATATCACTAAAGATTTTCTCCTCTTTCTCCTTCGTCAGTTTATGAGAATCATTTTCTAGATTGCGGTATTTAGGAAAATCATACACATTACTTTCTGTCATGATTTTAGTAACATTAGTAGCAAATTCTGGCACCTTATCCAAGCCACATTCTGCTACTGATTCTGCACTCATTTCCTTACGTTCCAGATGTATCTCGTAAGATTTCTTTTCTGAAGAAAAATTTCTTGCTATATCGACTATTTCAAGTCTACCTTCATAATCTTTTGAACAAATCTTGTTAAAGAATAAATCATTCACATTATATGATGAAGACAGATTAAGATCACGTGTGAATGGGTTTTGCTCTTTTATTATATTGTTGGAAAACACTATTTCATCTGAAGTAGAAGACATATCAAACGAAACTGTAGTAGTACTATTTATAGGTAATTTTTTTACTTCATTAACCAGTTCATCATTAATCTGTGCTTTTATAGAAATCAACTTCATTTCCACTTTTCGTAGAGCTTCTTCTGTTCTCGTATCTTCACTAAATTGAATTCCTTTCTCTGGATCTAGATATCTAATAAAGTGCCTTAGAGAGTCTGAATTAGCTTTTAACGAATCAACATCAAATTTACTTTCAGAGAATAACTGCACTCCTTTAATAGCATCTATTAACCCATAAAATCCATCTTTCATCTTTTTAATAAAATCTGGCATATCTTCCATTACGTTGTTTCTATAAGATAACATTTTATCAAATAGCGTAACTAAATTAGGGTAGTAATCTTTTATTTTGGCATTACGCAATATGTCCATTAAATTGTCTTCTTTAAAAAGCTCTCTTAAACCTCCACTCATCAGTTGTAATGCGCGTATTTGTATATGTTCTGGACCAAAATTATTTATAAATGCTCCGATATCATTCTCTGAAATAATGCTTTTATTGAGATCGCTAATTTTCTTTTGCATTTCCCCAATCTCTTGATTTATATCTTTGAAAGCAATTTCATTTACCATATCATAAGAAAGCCCAACGATGCTATCGATCAACTTTGAAGCTTCCTTATCAGACATATTCTCTATATACTCCTTGAGTAGACCATCAATTAGGAAAGAGGATTCTTCAAGCTCAGATGATGATGCTGGCTGATATATAGCATATATCCTCTTTGTAATCTCTCCATCCCTATCAAATGATTTAAGCATATCCAACACTTTTTCTAATTCCTTTATCTCTTTCTCCACTTCTAAAGCTTTAGCATTTTCTGAAGAATTCATAAGTTCTTCATAACTTTTCCTTTTTTGTGAGATATAATCAGATGCGGCATTAGTAATATTTTCACTTGTAAGAATATCATTACCAAAAACCTCAAAATGTTGGAAGAAATTAAAAAGCATCTTCTTATTAAGAGTTACTTCATCGGTATGATATTTTGCCTTATGCTTGAGTTTGTCTTCTTCTGTTATTTTTTCCAAATCAGCATTAGGATCAAGATCCATAAATGAACATTTATCAGTTCTCATAACATTTTTTAACAGTATCTGGTCTTTTGATGTGAGACCAAGTACCGAGTTGATAATTGCGTTCTTTATACCGTCAGTAAAATTTAGTGTTTCCGCATATTTACTATGATAAACATCATTATAAGGTTTTTCTATTGACTCAAATAGATGCATAATTTCTAATGCCTCTTTCGCAAACTCTTGTGAGATAGCTTGTCGTTTCAAAAGAAGCTTCACTATAGTATCTATTAGAGAAGCAGTACTTTTAGTCTGAAGTATAGCTGCCCTATCTTCAGCATCGTTGTAATGCTCATACATATACCCAGCTAATAAGAATAATTTCTCAATTTTTGGTTCAAAAATCCTGAATACATCATCACGAAGAGATTCTATATTGTTTACAACATCATCTATTTTGTTTTCAATAGAAGCCTTTTGCTTTGCAACATCTGGAGGAGCAAAATAACTTATATAGTAAGATATTCCTGTTAAATTGTTATTTATTTCCAGAAGTTTAGCTTCATAAGAAATTTTTATTGCATGTAATAGTATTTGGACTTGATCATTACTGAGTGCATTCAAATTACTATCTGAATCGAGCAAAATGTTTGTAATAGAACCTTTCATATCTCCTAATGCTGCAAAGAAAGAAGCAATATCAACACTAGAAAGATCAATACTAGCTATTTGATTCGCTGTAAGATTCTTTATCATCTCCGTAAGTGCAACGGATAAATCTACATTTTTTAAATTTTGAAACTTTCCATTTACTTTAGAGAAACTTAACACCTTTCTAAAAGTATCCAAAAAATTAAAAATGATGCCTCTTCTATCCCCATCACCAGGCACTTTCACTTTATCAAGAACTTTGTATAAATCCTCAGTATGAAGTTTTGAAAGAGAAGCGCGAAGAAACTGTTCTTCAGATTCTACCATATCATTTAGAGTGAATTTTTCAGATTTTTCTGTATCTGTAAATTTCCCCCAAACATTCATAGAATCAAATGATTTAGTATCACTATTGAAATTATAAAGCTTATCAAAACTCTTATAAAACACGTTATCACCAAATATAGAGTGATGTTTTTCATATTTAGTATCACTATTGAAATTATAAAGCTTATCAAAACTCTTATAAAACACATTATCACCAAATATAGAGTGATGTTTTTCATATTTTTGTAAGAAATTTATAGACTCTCTAAGCTTAACTAACTCTTGTGGAGTTAATGAAGGGAAATTCTTTTTTGTTACAAAATTATTTCTACGTATATCTTTAACTTTATACTTAGCTTGTACCAATCCCAAATTTATAACAACTTTTAAATGCTTCATCATTTCACTATCATTCTGAACAGCACTCTCTACACAATCTTTTCTTGCTTTTTTCATTCTCGGAAATTCTATTAATTCACCGTAAAATGAATCTTTTGACTCTAGAATTTTTTCAAATTTCTCCAAATTTTTTGATAAAGCTACTTTAGTAGCATTTAACTCTTCCATCCTACCAGTAGCTTGTTTTATACCAGCCCTTAATTCATCAACTGAATACCTTAGATTTTTTGCAAGCACAGTAATTAAATTAACCCCAGCTACACTTAAAACACCTTCATCAAGCGCTAAATTGCCATCATAAAGAACATATTCCACTACATTTTGTACAATTTTTGAATGATATTCTCCTCCAATTACCTTATTCATTCCAATACTTTTCTGAATATCATAAATAATAACTGAAACAAAAGATGCTACCTCTTTATAATCCTTAGGATTTTCGCCATTTTCCTTCAAAATTCTATTACAATTGGAACGTAACGTAGATTCCAAATTCTGCTCTTTCCAAGATGGATCGATAAATGAAATCTTAATACCCTCAAAACACTTAGGTAAAATTTCATGATAGTATAAGTGCTTCTTAGCAAAATCTTCCATACCTTTCATGTCATGTTCCTCCCTAGCTGCTTTTAACGTAATATCCAGTAACGACTCAGATTCATTTTTAAATTCTTTTGACTTCTCTCCTTCTAATAATTTTAATGCCTCTGCATCAGTGACAAAAGAAGCATACTTGTCTTTCATGAAAGCAACAAATATCTCACCAACGTATTTCGACTCTCCATTCAATTTTTTTGTAACGTATTCTCTAAATTTATTGAAAATACTCTGTAAATTTTCTGTCCCAAATGCCTTAACTAAAACTTGATCTCCAACTAAGAAATTGTATGCAGCAGTCATATCGTTAAATTGCGTAATAGGAGCACTATTAAGCTTTGTACCTAAGTAATCAAAAATGTACTTAATATTCAATTTTGATAATCTCTCTGATACGAAAATATCACTCCACTCAACACATTTCATTTCATCTAGTAATGCCTCAATTCTTTGTTTTTCATCACTATTTGGCACATCTTGATATTTCATAATATTACCCTTTCTCAAAGAGCAAGATACGAAATTTTTGAACGTCTCAGCTGCTAATGCTTTAGATAATGAAATATTTTCATCTATCTCAAGTAATTGAGTGACAAAAGATTTATTAATATCCTTCATATATGAAGCCGCTTCTGAAAACAGACGCGATGATGAATCGTGCTGCAATAATGTCTCTGTAAATGTAGTGCTTATTTTTCTGAGATCTTCTACAAGACTAAGCAATTGTTCTTCTAAAATCTGAATAGATAATTTACCGCCATATATTTCTTGTAACGCATTGATATCTATAGACTTACCTTCATCTGTAGCAACTGGAAGGAAAATGTTAATAATACCTACAAAGAAATCTATTTTTTCTTTTACCGTAGCATCTGAACGTGCATATCTAGAAAATACATTTTGAGCGAGATCCAAGATAACTTCTTTAATTTTAAGATGAGACGGAAGAACTTTCTTCAATTCATTTCTAAAAAATTCTGTAGTAACAAATTCTTGTTCAGCAATCCCATTTATAGTTTCACCAACATGTTTCCATAAAGCTTTTAAAGCTAACTTTGAACCTTTATCAACAATATCTTCAAGCTTCACATCTACACTATCACCAAAATCACTACTATTTTTTGTATCTTTCAGAATTTTATCAATATCATGATGCCATGTAGCATACATTCGTTTCAACTCTGCCCCATATTTCTCATATCCCTTATCATTTACCATACTCAAATATGCAATTTCTACTATGTAACTAAATGGCATATATCTCCCCATTTCACATGATTCCAATATCACCTTGCATTGCTTCATGAAAGCCTCCCACCATTTCTTTCTTAAATCACCCTCTTTTGTCCCCTCACCAAACCATTCTAGACGTAAATGAGCATCAGAAATAACTTTTCTGAGTTTTTCTGGTTTTCCTAAGCTTTCTAACTTAACCTCAACAGAGTCAGCACTACTTTCGTCATATTGTATCAAATATTCTTTTAGAATTTTCAATTCATTTGCTACTTGATGAATTTTTTCGAGCTCTCGTACTACAATTCCTTGACGCATTAATTCCTTGATTCTTGTCTGAATTTTACCTTGTGAATCCCCTAGAGAGTAATTTTTAGTATAAGCTTTACCAAAAACTAGCTCCGCTATACTAGATATTTTATTTTTATCACCGTCCATAATGGAGGTAGTGTTCCTTTCTATTGCTTTTTCTGCTTCTCTTAAATCCAAATGATAAAATAGCCCCATCGTCCAATCTAAAACTTCATACATAATTTTCTTATAGTACTCCAATGGTAAATTAAGCTTTTTAAGACTGGTTGCTAAATTATAATAATTCACAAATCTATTTTGAAATACACTTCTATCTCCTTTACCTAGAGCAACACCAAACATCCCAGCAATATGAGTATTTTGGGTTTCAAAATGAATTACTTCTTCTACTAAAAGCCTAGCATTTTCATCAAAATTCGTTAACTCTTTAGATATTTCTGCCTTCACTCCTATAAAGAAGCGCTCTATCTCTTTACTATACAAGCGAGAATTACTTATAGTCTTCTTAAGGTTATCTAAACCCTTACTAAGTTCCTCTATTTTTAAATTGATAGAATGTTTGGACGGACCAGCAGTATCTTCATAATTTTTACTCATACTACCTATCACATCAGTTATAAAATTGCGAACCCCCATGCTTGCACTATTACTAGCTGATATAACAGCGTCCATTATAGAAGAAGAATTCTCACCAGAGTGCTCGAATAAAAATCTTAAAGCATCCGCTAATAATTTATCTTTCGGAGTTCGATTTTTATCTTCCTGAAGAAGAGGTAATGCAAAACTACTATTAAGCTTTGATATAATACTAGAAATTGATGAATCTACTCCGAAAACTGCAACTGATGTTCTATAACCTAATATAACACGAGATATTAATGAGAAAATTTCATCAATTGATTCATCGTTTATTACTTCTATAAATTCTGCTCTTGTATTTTTTCTTATTTGACCTGATTCAAGCTTAGCAAAAGCATCAGAAGCCGATAACGTCATCAATTCCTCATTGAATAAAAACTTATATTTCAAAGCTTCATATTTACTATAATACGATAAAGGCTGTATTTCTTTGATAAGCGGATACTTCAAAAGCTCCTCCCTAGCTTGAATCAAATTTTTTCCGTATATAGCATCTTTATAAGCTTCTAAGCTTTCAAGAAGCTTTTCCTCCTTCTCTAATAGAAAAGACGTACTCTTTACTAAAGATGGAACTGCCTTTTGAAGCTTAATAATATATTCTTTGTGCCCTTCTGTAAGAGGAGCGAATTTTTCAGCAATTATCTCTGGATTATCCAAATATTTAAGTATAAAGATATTACCCTTAGAAAGATTTGAATATAAACTCTTCCAGAATTTAGTAATATCTTTCTTCGACTTTGAATTACTACTAGAAGCAGAATTATCCCTAACTGCACCAACATCGATAGAAAGGAGAATTTTGTTAAAATCTTCCAATAATCTCACAGTATTATTTTTCCTATCCTTCAATACAGTTATATAGCTATTAAGCATCTCATCTCTCATGCTTCGGTCAAAAACTGACTGAGAGATAGAATTTAAATATGATTCAATCAGATTTTTACCTTCCCCTAATTTATAAAAATCTATTACCGCCTCATCATTCATGAGAGTGTTATATATTGCCGTAAAACGCTCACTAAATGATGGATTCATATTCTCATCCAATATCTCTTCTAAAACTGTAAAAGTAGAATCTAAGGTAATATTATCGACTTTAATTGCATCTGTTAAAGCTGGGGCTAAATATTTCACAATCTCAGCTTCCTTATGCTGTAATAATTGTCTTAAACTTTTATGCAGTTGATTTATTTCTTCTCTATCACTCTCATTAACAGAGATTGCCACTTCATTTTCCTTATAAGAACCAACTATAACTGTAAGTACATCATCAACATTAATAGTAGCATTTTCAGCAGTATATTGTTTAGCTTTGCTTATAAATTTACTTATGTAGCTAGAAGCTTCAGTAGTAGTGTAGTGGAAAGCATGTTCTATTATGTGCAATATCTTTTTCAGCTGCTCTGTCTCTTTTATGATTTTCGCAGCTTTATCTGGTACAATATTGGTTAATTTTTCTCTTATAAAGGTAAATTCACCATTTATACGATCTAAATATTCATTCTGTAATACCGATTTCCTGAAGACAAGCTTATTGATAAAGTTCAAATCTGTAAAAAGGGCAATTTTATCTGCATTTGAAGCAACCACTAAAAATAGAGGATCTTCCCAAATGTTATTACTATCTACTGTACCTTCTTTCCACATTTTATAACTACTAAGTAAAGCATTAAGCTTTTTACTAACTTCAGCACATATCCATTTTTCTTCTAATGAAATTGGCTCGTATTTATACTCTTTACCACTTTTCCCAAGAGCTACATCATTCACCAATTTCGCTACTGTCAAGTTACCATCGTAAACCTTTTGTACATACCTTTTATATAATTCTACCTCTTCATGCATCACATATTCACGATATCTATCTCCACCATCTGCAGCACTCCACAACACATCAAATAACTGATCGAGAGCAGCCTCTTTTCGATCACTACTAAACCAGACTACAAGAGCATTTTTCACTTCCGCTATCCTGTTATTTAATATTCCTAAATCTGCAAGATTTTTTATAGCCCTATCAGATGCATCTCCTTGCTCTTGAAGAGTTTGTAATAAATTTTCACAAATCTCCTGATCTTCTCTATACAACCAAGAATGATAAGATTGTTTATCTTCTTTTAGATAATAATATAGACGTTCAATTTCATCTTGGAGAATTACTGCATCTCTCGAATAACGCTGATCGTTCCAAGCATCTTTGAGAATTTCAGAACTTTGCTCGAAAATTGCGTTCTCCTCTTCATGATTTTCCGCTGCAAAGATAACTGAATAATCTTTCATTAAAGCACTAACAGCTTCAAAATCCTTATTCAGCTTATCACGCAAAATTCTTTCAGCTATACCCAATACAAAAGTCATATCGATTAGAGGATAATGCTGTATAGCTCTATCAATAACTCCCAAAATTACTTCATATACCTCGCTTCCATCAACAGCATTTTTTAATAAAAGCTCTTTTAATACACTCGGATTTCTAAGTATATCCTTATCTTCAACAAGCCAATCACTCTTTAATCCTAAATTGATGCTATTTTTTCGTTGTACAAAAGCGTTAACTATTTCTTGTATCGTTTTCGCAGAATTCATAAGAAATCCACTAACATCAAAAAACTTCATTTCACCATTTTCTGAAATATATTCAATATAGGTAGCTGAACATGTTGCACCATTATAATATCTTTTGAATTGCTCGAATTCAAAGATACCTTTAAGAATATACCTACTTCCAGCTTCGTTACAAATTGATAACATATCACTAAGTAAAGGCTTCCCTCCACTAGCCAAAACTTTTTCCATCCATTCTTTAACTGCGAGATTATAACTCAAGACTGCAAATGCAATTTTAGTTTTCTCTGATCCTTTTTCTGTAACTTCTTGTGCAATTCGCTTACGGAGTATATCAAGTTCATCTTGAGGTGATATAATTTTATTAAATTCATCAAATTTTTGATATAACTCTGAATTAGGTAATGTTTCACCTAGCTTTTTCAGATTTTTTTCAAATTTCCCTTCAAGAATTGTCACTTTATCGAAAATTGCTACATATTTAAGATACAATTCATTATCGAGATCTGTTTTTCCATTACGTACACCTTTCCAGATTATTTGCTCTTTTTCCTCAAGATAATTCATTAGTAGCACACGTGCGTCATTTTTAAACTTAAGATGCAGTAACTTTTGATAAGAAGATTTTAAATCATCGTTCAATTCAATTACTACAGAAGTACGAATCTTTGACTCTAATGTATCGGTATATGTTTCAATTAATTCTTCAACGAGCTTTTGTATTCTTTCATCAGAAATGGATTTATCGAAATATTTTCTATTACCTATCCTTTTTACATCTTCCTTAACTCTTTCTAAAAGATCTGAGAACTGTTTCTTCGCACTATCAATTTTTGAAGCGATACTGTATTCCTCTTCGGCAGTCAATTCCATAACATCACCCTGCTCTACTAGTGAAATTTTTCTATTACATTTACCAAGTAACACCGAAAGTTCATTCTTTATAACGTTCTCTTCTAAAGTAACTTTAGCTTCAACATTATTATAGAACATTCTAATATCCTTCATTATAGAAATTATATCTTTCTCTTGTGTTAAGAGAAAATCATCCATTTTCGTTCTTAACTTTTTCATTTGCCCTAATATCTCACTAGCTTCTAAGATCCCTTGCTTCTCAAGCGCTACCATCTTCTTTACATTTTCATCAAAAGACTTAAAAATGCTCTTGACATCATCATAACTCTTAAGATGGATTACAATATCATTACTTTGAGATTTAAGATTTTTGAAAAGCTCCTCTACAGAAGCATCTATTACAGCTTTTTCGAATTTTCCATAAATCTTTGAAGAATTTTCCTTCCACTCTCGAATTTCTACTTTGGAATATAGTTCTTTTAATTTTTGATCAATTAACTTAGTAGTTTTCTCCAACGAAACATTAGAAGATTTAATAAAATCTGTATTCTTTAGTGATAAATCCTGAATTTTAGCACTTGGTAAAAATTCATTTAACTCTTTTTCGATAGCATTAATTTTATTATTAAATACCGTAGTCCATTCTGCTATAGCACTTTTTTCCCTTTCAAGAGCGTCAATATATAGTTTATGATTTATCATTTGAGATTTGTCAATTCTCGCATTAAATCTCAAAAGATCTTGCAAATTGCTTACTTTATCTTCTTTATCTTTTCCTGTATTAATATAATCCAGCAATTCATTGAAAGATTGCGCTATACCAAAAAGTTCTTTTGTAGCATCATTAAAAGCACGTAATTCATCATAAAATTCAAGAACTAATTCATATGCTGCTGAAGCATCTGCATTATTTCCAAAATTATCATTTGAGAAATATGGTAATTCTCTCAGCTTCTCATAATCCTTAAGTTTATTGTCGTCAGCAAATCGATGTTTATATTGCTCAGCTTTAACATTTGCCCTATCAAACCATACATAAATCATATATGTAGCACTTAGATCTTGAATCAATACCTTCTTGAAATTAGTAAGTTCTTTGCTCAATAAATCATCTTTTTGCAATTTTTTTACATGAGCAACGTATTTAGCTACATCGAATTCCTTTTTACTTTCCTGAATAACATCATCAACATCTTTGTACACTGTTTTATCAAGAGTTTCCTTATATGAAACTAAATCATTATTAATTTTCTCCAAAAATTCTTTACTGAATGAAGTATCACTCATATTCTTAATCTTCTTATCAAGTATAAAATAGAAAATTTTCTCTTTCTCCTCAAATTCACATTTTATTGTTTCTAAGAATTCATCCCTTATATCTTTTACTTTAGATAATAATAATTTTACCTGCTCTCTACTTGGGTTACTACTCCGTAAGATTACATCTACTTCACTTAATTCACTAATTTCTTCAAGTAAATTTAAATGCAACTGCTGTTGATTAGCACTAATATGTAAATCTTCTTGTGCATCTAATGCTTCTTGTAAATAATCTGCAAAATCATGCAATTTTTGCACTTTTTTCGATACTTCTTCTGTTTCTCTATTACATTTCTTTTGCAAATATTCGAATAATTTTGAATTCAATTCAAATGAAGGCTCTATTAGATACTTCATAAATTCGCCATTCATAAATTGAGCAAAATTTAATGCAAAACTCTCTTGTTTTTCATTAAATTCTTTTTGAAATTTTTGTAATTCAGACTCTAATTTTGCAATCTTATCTCCTTTTTCATCCAATTTACTCGAATTTTGTAAAGCAACACCTATTGAATTAAGTTTTTTAACTTCTTCTTTTAGTGGAGATAAATTCTTTTCGTATTCGTTATCAATATCTATCTTAAAACTATCAACAACAATGCTCTTTTGCTCTTCAAGATGACTTATATATAAAGTGAAATTTTCAATAACATCCAGTCCTAAATTAGTAGCTATATGATTATTGTATATTATTTGAGAGCTATGAATAGCTTCAATTTTACTAATTCTAGATGCTATTTCAGGTGCATCACTGGTACCATAATTGCTCATCCAATCATTAATACTTTCTAAGAGACTACTTTCCTTATTAACTAAATCATACTGATCAATTAAGCGTAATCTTTCATTATTAAAAGCTTTCTTTATTTCAGATGTATTGTATCCATCTTTATTATCCTTCGAGAAAAATTCGTTTTTAGCAAAGATTTCATAAATTTCATCTATCAGTTTAGCATTAATCCTTAATACATCTTCACTATATTGAAGAATTCTGTCCTCTATAACAACCAATTCCGCTAACTGTTCTGCTTCTGACTTACTATTTAATAACTCAGATTCTGCAGCAGCCCACACATACTTCGTTATTGATGTTACTTCTAAATCTCCAGCTTTTTTACTAAACTGCTCAATTTCAGGAATATAACGCGATATACTATGCTCCCATAACACACTTCCTATTGCTCCTTTATCGCTTATACCATCAACTATCTTTAATATCTTAGAAAATTTTTCTTTACCTTCAATCTTCATGAAGAGTTGCTGTATGGCACTTATCATTAATTCAGTCACATGACCTGTTGCGTTAAATACCATTTTCTCATTCCTGAAGATCTCACTTAATATTTCATCTACTTCCTCTTTTAAACATTTTTCTTCTTCTAAATTACATCCTTGAATCAATTGCTGCAATTTAATAGTAGCTTCTTCTCTCTTCTTAATTTCGCTTTCTATTTCATTGCCAAATACCTCAACTACATTAGGATAAAGATCATTTATTAATTCAGCAACTTCATTATGTAATGCTATAGAATCATCAATCAATGCTCCAGCTAAGATACTTTTCATCTCATTATAAAGCGCGTAATTCTCTTCACTTACCTTCCACCAACTTCCATCTAAAAATGGCTTTATCTTTTCATTCGCAAGAGTTAAATACCTATAAAAATACGAGCGAAAAACATTAGAAAATGAATTATCTATAGTCGAATTATCTGAATAATCCGGTACATATTTAATCAACTTAGAAGGTGATTTTACCTTTTCAAAAAACTCTTTTTCAGTTACATAAAACTCTTCCTTTAGATCTTTTAAAATTTTCTTAGCTTCTACATACTTAATTTGATCATCGATATTATTTTTAGCTTTTTCAAAACTCTCACTCTGCTTATTCCACATTTCTACGTATTGCTTAACACCTTGTATTATTTCATGCAATAACTCCTTCTTAGCTTCTACCATGTTTCCACCTAATATAATGGAAGTCGTATCATTTACGGATACACATTTTTCATCTGTAAAAAAGATTTCGCTATGCAAGAAATTATTTGCTCTTTCTCCAATTTTCCTTATTACATCACATGCTTGAGCTAATTCTTGTGTTCCTTCATTTATTAATTCTTCTGCAATATATCTTACTTCTCCTTTCTGTTTTCCTCCTTTTTTCGATTTTTCTCTAACTCTCTCCAGCTCTTCATACGAAAGAGCTTGAATATTTTCTACCTTTTCATACCTGAATTTCGCTGTTTTTAAAAGTTTCAAAAAGTCCTTCGCTTCTTTAATTTCCATTATAAAATCATCTATCGCATGTCTCATAGCATTTTCCATGGACTCTATTTCATCTTTCAAACAAACTCCAACATTTGCACAAAGCTTTTTAACGTCTTGAATCCACTTTATTTGAATAGCTTGAACATCTGCCTCATTTTTGAAATATCGTAAACTTTCACTTCCATTTTTATTACGAGCAATAGAAATCTTCTCAAGCTCTACTTTTGAAACATCAGCAAAATATTTTTTTATCAAAGCTAATTTAGCTTCAGCTTCTCCCTTAAGTTTCTCTGCAAAGTGCTCTAAAGATTTAGTACGATGCTCATTTGCTAACTCTACAGCAGTAGAAAAATAGCTTTTCATCATACGGTCTAAATCAGAACCGATAGAAGAATTAGCGATATTCTGTTTATAGGATGCTTTATGTGATGATATTGTCTCTTCTAATTCCGTATATTTTTTCAAATACAAATCATATTCTGAATTAGTAGTACTATTAAATAATTTTTTAAATAAATCGAAATGCCCACCATACAAAGTACTTGATAAGGAATTTTTAAAAGATTTTTTATCTTTTACTAAATTATAAAATTCGCTAAATGAATCAAGTAAACCTTGAATTAAAGCAACATTCGCACCACCGTCTTCTTCTAATTCAGGAGAGATTAATTTGATTTTATTATATATATCTTTCTCTACATTCAATAATTCTCTTAAATTTTCTACCACCCATTTCAAAAAAGATACCTCTGGATTTTCAGATTTTCCTCTTAGCTCTTGAAAAACACTATCAGCAGAATTAAATGTTTCTAACAAAGAAACTCTTTTATTTTTAATCTCCTCAGAAATTTCTTCACTCCATATAAGATACTGCTCTAATTCGAAAATTCTATCATACTTTTCCCCACCCTTAGTAAGCTGCATCAATTTATTAGCATAAAGATATCCATTATCGTTATCATTTGGGAATTTTATCTTTCCAGTATATTTTTTAGTATTTGTAATTTTAATATCAGAAGGTACTTCTAAAGTATCATACTGTGGCGTTACATAAATAGATTTAACGGAAGAATTATCTACTGCAAATAATTTTATACTTCTATCTTCTATCACAAATAAAAGATGCTCTAGCTTTTTATTTTCTCGAATATTTGCCACAAAAACATCATATTCTACATCACCTACAATAAGCTTCACTCGCTCATACTGTAATGAAGCAAAATCAATATTTTCCTCAATTTTTCCAGCTATAACTTTATCTAAGATCTTATAAAAATCGATATGCTGCTCATCAAGTTCTCTAGCAGTAAAACTACTGATATTTAGTACATGACTAGTAATTGCTTTTAAAAGTACATTAGATTTTACATATTGAGCTACTCCAGTGGAGATAATATCATTTTTAGTATCTAAACCTCCACTTTTTTTATAATACACATCATTAACGGAAACATCTAAGTTCAAAAACTTCTTGACATCACCGTTTACAATATCTTTCAAATTCCCTAAAAACTTACGCGCAATATCTGCTGAATGCTTACTTGAGATTTTTACTACTAATCTTTTATCAAGTCTCTCATCATCAATTTTATCAGGCAAAACTAAATAGAAACCTTCTTTATTACTCCTTTCAAATACCAAATAAACATCTCTTGCATCACCATTGTATTCATTTAGCGTAAGCCTTAACGCAAGCTGCTTATCAGAAACAACATAATATTTTACATCTTTGATAT
This sequence comes from Candidatus Fokinia cryptica, assembly GCF_034359305.1. NCBI lineage: Bacteria > Pseudomonadati > Pseudomonadota > Alphaproteobacteria > Rickettsiales > Candidatus Midichloriaceae > Candidatus Fokinia > Candidatus Fokinia crypta. The sequence continues at coordinate 641,385 of NZ_CP110343.1, forward strand.
TTTCCAAAATAAATGTTGCATCTGCAGCTTTAAGCGCATCAGATACTTCCTTATCTAAAGTATGAATACTTGGCTTTCTGTTTATTAACCACACCAAATGATCGGTAGAGAAAAACCTATCAGCAGCAGCTTTAACAAATCCTACAATAACATTATCACCAAAATTACTCGCTTCACCAGATATTACGTCAATTTGATTAGTGAAAACAATTTCTTCAGAATACAGAACTTTAGCAGTTTTTACCACTTTATACTTAGTAACAAGGTGACAATCTACTTTTCCAGATTTTCCAAAAACCATCGCTACATATTGTGATGAATCGTTACCACCAGCAATCACTACATGAACGGTATCATTACTTTTAACATTATTATATTTAATAACTTTATAGTCCTTCTGAACTACTACCCCAAATTCACTACTTGAAGTACTACTTATAAAATTCCACATCTTTTCTACTAATTCTTCTTTTTCTATTTTGCTTACTCTTTCATCAATAAGTTCTTGCGTAAATTCCGAATGAATTAACTCATGAATAGCTGATAACATTTTGTAATTCGCTATAAGAGAAGCAGGTATACTTACTTCATAATTATATTGCCTTACAAATTTAGATATTTCATCGAGAATGAAATTATTTTCATAAGATTGAACATTCGAATCTTTATCTACGTAATATAATTTTTTGCTGTCCTTACTTAAGATACCTATGATAGATTCAGACTGAGCCATTCTACCAAAATTTTCAACATGAGATATTACTACGATACGTATATCGCCACTTTTTATAATAAAATAACTAAATTCCTCAGCGTCAGATTTTGAAAATTTGCTATCCATAGCAATAATTTTTTTAAGCATAGCTTCATCATTCAGCTCTTCTTCAGAACCTGAATTAGAATTGGCATTTGAAGTTTTTGAATTTGTATCAAAAGTTTCTGAATCAATATCTAAAGATTGTTGTGCATCTTCTTGACTAATATACCCCAATCCAAAACTCACAATCCTTCTCTTTCCATCAGCGCTACTTATTATATCATACTCTGTAGTAAGAGGCCGTGATGCGATATAAAAATTACCTAAATCAGATGATGATATTTCTTCAAGACCAATAAATTTTACCTCAATATCAGTGACAAGATAAAGTTCGTATATATCTTCGCCTTTAGAAATTAAAAGGAAAATCTCAAACAAAACATAGATTTTAGTCTTCTCGCCAGAACTGGAATTAGTATGCTCAACAAAAACATATTCGTGCGAAAGATCATCCCTTTCTAAGGAAGCACTTTTACGGAATTTATTATAGAGAACACTTACGAAAAGCTCTTTCTTTATGCCTTTCATAAGCTCTTCGTGACGTGAAGCTTTCTGCGCATCTTTATCAGAATTACTCTGCTTTTCACCTGCTCTATACAAATTTATCACAACTTCATCACTTAAAATTTCAGGTGCTTCCAACAATTTTCGGTCTACTTCCATAGAAGTAGCAGCAATTTTACCAAAAGGAGTATACGCTAATAAATCTCCTTTATAATAGGAACCATAAACAACACCATTCACGTTATTCTCATTATCGATCCGATACACTCTGTAATATTTCTGCTCATTATGGAAAAGAAAAATATATGCACTACTTGGAAATTTTATATTTACATTCCATCCAATAACTTCACCATGTTCAGTAAGTGCAGCAACATGATAACTTTTAACTACTTTCAGAAGTTCATCAGCATTAGTATGAAGAAATTTTCTTATTATATATGCAATAATCTTATCGTCTTCACCATTTATCAGCAATTTATTACTTACACGCTTACCTTTTTCCAACTGTTCTCGCTCTACTTCCATAGAGATAACGTTAATTTCGTCAAAAACAGTATACGATAATAAATCTCCTTCATAAGTGGTACCATCACTAATGGCCTTCACACCACGATCACTGACATGATACGCTTTGTAATATTTACCCTCATCAGGGAAAAGAAAAATAAGTCTGTGTTCGTCTCGAAGTGTCATATATTTCATATTTATACTCCATCCAATGCTCTTACCATGTTCAGTAAGTTTAACAACATTATAATCTTTAAGCTCTGGACGACTATCAAAAATCCTAGAGTGAACCAGTGCTTCTTTTATTACATCTGCAATAATTTTATGATACCTTATCCCCATAGAAAACGATTCAAAGGAAGTAGGCTCTTTAAGAGAAGGACCTTGAAAAAGGGATAATAAACGCTGATATCGTATATCAGCACTATACACAATATCAATCGATGTTTTTTTCACATCAGGAAAATACACATCATTAGAAAAATACACATCTCCAAAATCTACATTGACACCCGAAATTTCGAAGCCATTCTCTTTTCTTGCTTTTTCCCAAAAATCAATATCCCAAAATCGTTCCATATCACCAACTCCAAGAGCGCCATACGTTATGCGCTCATATTTAATAGTTGTGCCATCCTTTGAGTAATTTGTTGTAAGAGTAAGACGGAAAAAGCGACCCTCATCTCTCTGAATGATCAAACGTAAATCTTTTGAAACTCCAGTACTAAATTTGATTATCACCAAACTATTAGCTAGACCAAAAATCATATGACATGAAGTGAATTTCAATTCTTTCTGAATACCATACATTCCCGCATATAGATGAAGATTGCTATGACCTCCTAACTTCTCTCCTAATGATTCGATGGTTGGATCCATATCCCTAAAGTTGTCCTCTATAAATTCAGGGCTACCATCATGGAATGCAATTCTATAAAGCTCATGATGCAATTTTTCGATATCATAACTCCCTTTTAGATCGAGATACTCATGTTTTCGAAAATTTTCTATTATCTCATCTTTATCCCCAATATCACTATATTTCAATGTCTCATAACTACTCACACCATATCTTCTATCAATACTCAACGGCGTAACACCATCATCTCCAATACGAACCATACAATAATTCCCAGCTCTCAAATTCTGCATAATATAATAAGAAACTTTCTCTTCACTACCTTCCTTTGTGTATTTTAAAAACTTTATATCTTCCATAGAAGCGAAAGCTTTATCATCTCCGCGTTTTCGATATTGTCTTATAATTTCCATTACAAGTGATTTAGAAAACAAATTATTCAAATATGAATCAGAAGTATTAAAGGTGGTATCCGAGGTACCTGAATTAGCACTAGAAGTCCCTGAGCTCGTTGAATTGGTAAAAGTCTCTGAATTTGTTGAATTGGTGCTAGAAGCTTCAAAGTTGATATCAGAATTTCCCGAATTGGTACCTGAATTAGCACTAGAAGTCCCTGAGCTTGTTGAATTGCTAGAAGTCCCTGAGTTTGTTGAATTGGTAAAAGTCTCTGAGTTTGTTGAATTGGTAAAAGTCTCTGAACTTGTTGAATTGGTGCTAGAAGCTTCAAAGTTGATATCAGAATTTCCCGAATTGGTACCTGAAGTACCTGAATTAGCACTAGAAGTCCCTGAGCTTGTTGAATTGCTAGAAGTCCCTGAGTTTGTTGAATTGGTAAAAGTCCCTGAGCTTGTTGAATTGGTAAAAGTCTCTGAACTTGTTGAATTGGTGCTAGAAGCTTCAAAGTTGACATCAGAATTTTCTTTATCACCTTTATCGCCCCCAGTTCCTTTATCTGATGAACCAGCATTACTCTGCTCTTCATCTAACCTAAATAAACTTTTTATAAATTCTAGAGATGATAACGATTCTTCATCTGTTTGCATTGCAACAGAAAAAACTTTGTCACTAGATGATAAACGTCCACAAGACTCATCCCTAACCATTGTACTTACTACTTCATACTGTCCCTCTTTATCGGTAGACAAACGTCCACTTCCACAATATCCATTCTGAGTCACCACACTTATTTCACGCTGCCCCTGAATATCGGTGATACGATATGAACTGTAAGTTTCCTTATTAAAAATAATAACAAATTCACTTTCATCACTTAATTTTACATTTAAGCTCCATCCAATAGGATTACGTTGAGAAAAATTAACAACATAACAACCTTCGATTTTTACTACTTCATCAGCGAACTTACTGAACTCATTCTTGATGACTTTATGATATCCTAAATTTCTAAGAAATGATTTAGAAAGAGTAGAACTGCTAATAGAAGAACCTTGAAAAAGAGAAAGCTTAGAAAGTTCAGAACTGTAATCATCAAAATTAAATCCCGGATCAGAAAAATACACATCTCCAAGCTCTATATTAAAATCGTAAAATTTGTAGCTCTGCCTCTTTATTGCTTTTTCCCAAAAACCAACATCCCAAAACTTTTCTACAGTATTACCTCCTTGTTTTAGCTCTTCTTCTGAATAATCTCCCAAAGAAGCAATAGGCCTTTCATCCATTGAAATAACTGTGCCTTTCTCCAACGAAACTACCGCAACCTTAAAAGTTTCACGATTATCTCTATCAAAGATCAAATACAAATCCTTTGAAATTTCAGTACTAAATTTAACTACCATTGAACTCTGAACTGCACCAAAAAGCATATGGCATGAAACAGACTTCAATTCTTTCCTAATATGAAATTCGCTCGCTAAATCATGAATAATTTCACTACCTTCTAACCGTACTTTACCCATTCCTGATGCTCCGGAAATTTGCTCTACATCCTTAAACTCATCATCTATAAATTCAGCTCCAGCATCTTCGAATGCAATTTTCGCAAGATAAGCAGGGCTTCTTCCAATATCAACACTCCCTTTTAAATTTAAGTACTCATATTTTTGAAATCCTTCTATTATTCTATCTCTAAGAGCGGTATCAGTATATTTAGTATACTTCAACGTCTCCATCTGTTTTGCATCTTCTTGATCAATAAACCACGGCGTAATATTCTTATTTCCAATATCAACTACAAGATATGCGTCAGACTTAGTATCACGAATTACAAAATAATAAGAAATCGTCTCTTTTCTACCTCCTTTTACATATTTTATAAGTACTATATCTTCCATCGGAATAGAGTTCTGCAACTCAATATCCAATCCTGCCTTTTCATACTGTTTTATAATGTCACTTATAAGTGATTCACTAGAAAATAAATTACTCAAATTCATAAATAAACCAGAAGTATTAGAGGCGGTACCCGAAGTACCTGAATTGGTAGAAGTCTCTGAATTTGTATCAGAAGAAAATTGATTATTACGCTTTGTCATTGCTTCTTGCAAACATATATCAAAAGTATCAAGAGCATAGTACCATAATCACGAATTTAACACATTATATTTTTTCATATTTTCTTTATGAAAAATCATGGCAATATAAATATTATAATAAATTCGGTATACTCACAGAGCATTTTGTATATAACATCATCCGATATTACAGCAAATTTATCTCAAAACAGATCTCCCATCTATAATATTCTTATCTTAAGAGCGTACCTATAATCTTAATCTGAAAGTTATGAATTTAAGAAAACTATTAGTACTTTTTTCACATATTACCTGTAGAATCAGCAACTAGTACGCAGCACTACCATATATAAAGAAACGCTGCTGCAAGTCACCTTCTTGAGCGTTGAGAGGAATAGCATAATCAAATGATATTGTACCTAAAAACGGTAATTTTATACTTAATCCTACACCAATCCCCCCCCTTATTGCTTTAGAATTATAGTATCCATCATACGGATTAATATCATATCTAAAATAACTATTCTGCTCGGCCTCGTAACACTGTTGGGTAGCTGGATTTGTCTTACATTCCTCCACTTCCTTTTTCATTTCTGATTTGCTTGGTATTTTTCCATCTTTTTTAAAATATCCCATTTTTCGCCAAGTATCAGTCGGTATATCTATATCCCAGCAAGTACCAAAATCCATAAATCCTCTCAAATCTATATCTAATTCTTTTGCCATTTTTAGAGGGTATATTACTTCTACAGAACCAGTAAAATATTTTTTAGCTCCTAAAGAATCTGAATACAGCTTATCTCTGGGACATATACCATTTGGCTGAAAACCACGTATTTTTGGTGCACCAAGCATAAATCCGTTCGCAACACTTACTTTATTATCTCCAAATGCACTAATCATCCCACCATTTACTTTAGTATAAATGAGGAATTTTCTATCAATAACAGGTAAATAAAAGCCAGTATTCACATCATACTTTTGATAGTACCCATTACCACCTAATCCAGCAAATTCTGGAAAAATACCTAATGAATATCCATCTGGCAATTTGCCTCTATAAAAAACTTTTCTATAAGTAAGAGATGACGTGACAGCAGATACAACATATGGAGACGTCTCAGCTCTTATATAAGCTGATATATCGTTTTTCTTATTATTTATATCGTCTCCCTTGAGAATATACCCTAACCCAGCATCACAATACTTTGTAATGGGAAAAATAAACTTCGTAAATAACCCTTTCCTTACTATATCATACTGTGACTGTTGCCATTCCTTAGTATGTTGAGCATTTTCCTTTTCTGCATAATACGGCGTAGTATTATAGAAAGCTCCAAATTGCCACATTAAATCACGCTCAAGAAAGTATGGATCTGTGTAGGTGAAATCTGTAGCAAAAGACGGAGCAACATTCGCGGTGCTATTCATCATACCGGGAGCAGGGCCTGCAGCAAATCTTATATCTATTATCTTCCCAGTACCAAGAAAATTTCTCTCTACAAGCTCAATTAATCCTGAAAATTTTGATTTACCTGTAGAATCCATACCACCATAAGCTAACTGCAATTGCATCTTCGCAGTACTTTTTTCTTTCACTGTGAGCTTTAAGTCAGCCTTATCATTTTGCTGAGGGATAATACTTGCATCTATGTCATCAAATATATCAAGGGATCTGATATTAGAAACGGAGGCATTAACATATTCCATCTTAAAAGGATCACCCTCACCTATCTCCAATTCTTTTCTTACTACGAAATCCTTAGTCTTCGAATTGCCGTCTATTATAATATTATTTACATAAACATAACTACTTTCTGCAATGTTAAAACGGATATCAACCTGATTACCATCTTTAATTATTTCATAAGATACCTTACTAAAAGCGTATCCGACTTCATGCATCTTCTCCTTAAGCGCCTCTTGAAGGGCTTTTATTTTTCTAATAGAAACTGACTCTCCTTTTCTGAGATTAATTCTTTTTATCAAATCAGAAAAATCCACTTTTTTCTGAAGATTCACATTCACATTCCTTACTACATATCTCACTCCTTCATCCACCACGTAAGTAACAAGTGCTCCTTTTTTTTCTGGCAAAATAGCCACTTCAGTATTAGTGATTTCGCAATCTATGTATCCAGCATCTTCATAAAATTCCTTCACTCTCTGAGCATCAGACACTACAGTACTATGCTTCACTATATGATTATCAACCATAGCACGATACCACGTCTTTTCCTTCATCGAAATGACATCTTTCAGCCCCGCATCCGAAAATGCTTTATTTCCAATAAAATTTATAGCAACTACGGACGGAGCACTACCCTCGTGTATATAGTATATTACATTTATTCTTACATCATCGAGCATTACAAATTTCGGAGTAACTGTAGCTTCAAAATATCCTTTTTCTCTAAATACTTGTTTCAATATTTGCGAATCACTCCAACTCCTCTGGTAACTATAAGGCGTACCTGGCTTTGTTTTCATAAAATTTCGCAATGTAGAATCGCTAATATTTTTATTACCACGAAACAGTACAGAGTTCACTATTGGAACTTCCTTTACATTAATAACTATTGACTGCTCTTTTGCATCAAATTGCACCTTAACATCTTTAAAAAATCCGGTATTATATAACTTCTTAATCGAATTATTTATCAGTTGTTCTGTAACAGCTTTTCGCTTTGGTAATGCAAAATAGTGTACAACAGCACTAGAAGACAATATTTTATTACCAGTAACAATCAATTTCACGCTTTCTGTTGAAATCGCAGCATCTTCTGTTATTGCATTAGCGTCACAGCTAACAATAAGAGAAAGAAATAACAGAAGCAAAAGAGTAGATCTTTTAAAGCACTTCATCAAAATATATCAATTTACCTAGATTTCTCAGCTACCGGTAGAGGATATACATTTTTATAAAATAATCAAATCCAAGCTTTAGCTCTTAGTATTTATCACTCAGCTATTTAAGGAGTAATAACTTATCAAGTAGTTAAATAAGAAAACAATCACTCGTATTTTTCTATCTATGGAATATGAAAAACATTTTTACCAATACACCTAAATAGGATAGCAGAAACATCTGCTCAACTTCTCTTATCTAAAATTTTTCACATCACTTATAGATGCAGATATAAGAATTGCTATAATGAAAACAAAACCAATAAAAAGTAAAATCTTCTGAATATTCTGTGGTATCTTCTTCTTAAATAGCAGAAGAGCTATAAAATCTAAAAAACACATTACGATATTACCACCATCTAGCCCTGGGATTGGTAGTAAGTTAAAAACTCCGAGATTCATTGAAAGCACCGCCATAAAAAACAGCAAAGCCAAAACATTCTTCTGTAATGTAGAGTGAACTAAATTAGCTACCCCTATCGGACCTACAATTCCAACTTTATCACCTTCATTAAAAACGCTCTTTAATAGGGTTGGTATACCAAGAAATATCTGCTTACACATTATGAAAGTCTCGCTAAGACCGCTCACAATAGAGCTAAATATACTTCTTTTTGTTGTAATATGCACTCCAAGCTCAGTCAAGTTGCTCACGGTTGTGGAAAACACTAAATTATCAGTACCTCTCCTTAGTAGAATGACTAAATCTTGATTCTCTTTACCGTAAATAGAGCTAATTTCAGATATACTTCTACCATTCACTGTAAGTATTACATCACCTTTAGAAATGCCAATTTTTTCAGCCACAGATTCATGCTGAATCCCTAAGACGACTCCTTCTTCATAATAAAGCGATATGTATACCGAAGCACATACTAAAATGAGACTAGAAAGCAAAAAATTAGCCAACGGTCCGCTAACACATATAAAGGCTCTAATGAGAGGGGACTTATTTTCATAAGAATCTGGTTCACTCAAGCCTTCTTGCATCTTTACATATCCGCCTAATGGAAAAAGTGCAAGTTGCCACAATACTCCAGCAGAATCCTTATACCCAAACAACTTACGACCAAACCCAAAAGATACAACATTAACCTTAACCCCAGACATCTTAGCAGCAACAAAATGCCCTAGCTCATGCAACATCACAATAGGAAATAGAAAGAGCATCAACTCTACAAACATCCACAATCCTTCCATTTGTATTTCTTACATATTGAAATCATAGAAAAACGGTATCATACACTCGCAAGAAAATAAAGTTATTTTCAGGAAAGACCTTGATATAAAAAGCCTCTAACTTAGATTTTACTCTCTCTATTCATCAATTTTAGTACTGCATCTAACAATATACTCATCTCACGACTCTTTTAATTGATCTATGTTATGCACATAATACCACTGCAATACTTAACTTGTGCTCAATACAACACAATATGATGATAATATCGTCACCATACCATACTTTTGCACTCTAAAAAAATCTTAATTGATATTGATTACTAATATTCCATAGCACTACAGTTCCCAGATACCACAACTCGGTTGAGATTGTTCTCCTTCTGATTCAGATGACTCAGTGCCACTTGAAAAATGTTCCGATAGCGGCTCATTTTTGCAGAACTGATTTATCACATCATCGATATTACATTTCCCAACACCGGGACTTAAACCTAAATTAGCTGGAAGATTGACAAAGAGACGCTCAAACTCCGCAACAATATCAGAATGGAACAAATTTTGACTGTAGAAAAAAGAAAGAATTGAAGACATAAAGCCATCTACCTTTATAAAGCAAAAACAATCTTCAGATTTTCTGTGCATTTCATAGTTATTATCTATTAGTTCGTAATGCGACTTCTTTTGATTATCTTTCCAAGAGGTCGCATTTGAAAGAAGATACAGCGAACAATTAGACTTTATGACATCAATAGCTGGAACATAACAAAATTTCGACTCAGCCTTGTCATCACTTTTTTTCACAAGAATATTACTTCTCTCTACATCAACATTATAAAACGCAGCTACATTTTTAAGAAATATAGTATTCAAGATATTCAGACAGATAGCATTACCATTACCACATATTACTTCACTAGCAGCCAGAAAAATTCCTTTTACGAAATAGTTACCTAAAGATGAAAGGACACAAGTTGCAACTTGAATAAGAAACTCGTAAGAAGTAGAATCTTGCTTACTTTCTTCATATTTTTTAGCTATACAATGACTCACTGTATAAATACTATCAATATTGCTTACATACTCTGTTTTACCGGAAAATGTAGCATAGGCTAATACTAGCGATTTTACATTAGCACCAAAAACATCGACAGAGCTAACATAAGTCGTTCCAACTTGACCATCAGTCCAAACTCTCAAATTAGTCAAAAAAGCACCAACTGCAGCTTTTACCATAGAACCTACCGATATTGACTCATTACCCAAAAAAGGAGCATAAAAGATAACTAATCTAGCAGCTATTCCGACAATAAGTCCCTCTATCGCAGCATATGGAATTGGAATGAAAGCAGTGGTATGCAAAGTAGCTATAGTAGGTAAATTAATACCCCAATAATAACTTAAAATACCGAATTGGGCAATTTTAGTAGCGGTAGCAAAGAGAGTATTAACACTATAAATCCTGTCTTGAAATTGACGTAGCATTGTATATAAAATTTTTTATTACAGAATATGATTGATATAAAATAAAATTTATAAAATCAATTTCTTTCGTGAAGATTAATTTCACGATAATAAATTTAATAATAATTCTTCCTTTTAATAGAAATTGAAGTAAGCACTCAGTACACTCACAGCATTGTTATTCTATTAGAATGTCTCGATTCATCAGAAAAATCAGTCTCCATAAACATATTTAATATGCTTTTTGCTTCGTCAAACGTAAGAAAATCAGCCCCAAGAACTAATACGTTAGCATTATTATGCATCCTACTGGTACGAGCATATTCTTTGCTACTGCACAAAGCTGCCCTAATATTTTTATATCTATTTGCAGCAATGCTCATCCCTATACCACTACCACATATCAATATTCCCATAACTTTATCGGCATCCGATATCTGAAAAGTAACTTTTTTAGCAATTAACGGATAATCTACAATTTCTTTTTCAGCACATCCAGCATCAAAAATCTCAATACCAACATAGTGTTGTTGTGCAAATGCAAGTAACTTACGCTTCATTAGATACCCTCTATGATCTGAACCAATTACAATACGCATAAAAATTTCACACTTAATTATTTATTCATACAACATAAAATGTTGCAATAAGACTAAGTAATCATTAGAATTGATCATAGTCGTATGGAGTTTTTATATTAACTCCATCTAACACTACTTTGTTTCTCATCATGACACAGTACTTTAAATATGCATTTATTGCATCATTTTTCTCCTTCTCGATAGCTTCATCATTAGCAAATGCTGCTGATCAAACACAAGATGCTAGCAGTAATACCACTACAACAGATACCACTGTGGTAGATACTGATACTCAAAATAAGAAGAACACTAAACCTGTTCAAGCATCTACAGCAAGCACTACAAATAGCGCGAGTAGCACAAATAATTCTACTTCGAATAATACAAAGTAGCATATAATGTGCTAGAGAGCATAATAAAAACACCATTTTTACCTATGCTCTCTAGCTATTATACCCTCTATAGCTCTCATCTTCCTCCTGCTATCCATCCGGAAAAGTGTTGTTTTTTCCATTTTCGGAAAGGATATTTTTAGGAACTCCATATCGTTTCAGGCATAAATTTGTAAATACCTGAAGTTACCAATACGTATTGTTTGGAGTTCATAGTAGTTTTTTTATTTTTTAAGCAAAGCACTTATCCAACTTTCGCAAGTAAAGAGATAATTATCAGAGTATCGATACTACTATCTAATATTCTAGAAATAAAAACATCCTCCCATCACAGAAATTGCATTTTCTGTAAAATCAAAAAACATAATAATATATTATTTATAATTTAATAAAAGTAATATTATTGCAATATCAATTTGAAACACATATAATAAAGTTATATTAAAAAATAAAATATTTTAAATTATCTTTTTTCTTCATTGTTTTTTAACATTTTTTTTCTCTCGTCATGAAACATATAAAAAAACTATCAGAATGCTTATTCTTCATAGTAGCGCTACTGTTCCCAACAATAGCAATAGCAGCCGGCACAAGCTCCGGTGATGTAGACGTTGGTACTCTCGATCAAGTACTATGTAATATCTTCGAAGTTATAAACGGCCCTATAGTAACAGCCGTGATTACTGTGACCATTATCTCAACTGGAATTGGTGGATTATTTGGAAAAGTATCATGGACAACAGTTGTGGTAATATTTATAGCGGGTGCAATTATAGTAGGAGCTCCACAGATGGCAGACGTATTCACTAGCAGTAACTCACAATCATCAACTTTAACATGCACTAATAACCTTTCCTCATCAAGTTAGAGATAATATTTTAGAATGCTGCAAGAAAGTATTTAAAATACTTATATAAAATACGATCTTCTTAAAATGATAGTACTTCCCATGCATTAAAATACTTAACATGGTAAGTACTATTAAATTCGGGTATATCATTTCTAATACTGGATTTAAAAAGTAACTTATCCCACTAAAATTCATTTGAGAAAATATAAACGATACAAAAGTAGTCAAAAATAAAATGCTATAAAAATTATTTTCTGACCTCGATATCAAACATAAATACCTCGCATATATACTATTAAGAGCAACTGCAGTAGTAAGACAAGATAAGGTAATTATCACGCCGACTACTATTTTACTATAATTTGGAAGCAGATTGTTTACTACAGTGACCAATAAAAATTCTGGAGCTACATAACGTACTATATAAGCATATTTTGCCCCAAGAAATACGAGCCCTATATACACAAGTGACAATATTGTAGCACCACATAACATAGGAAAAATTGCGATTTTTATAATTTCTTTCGAACTAGCTAATGGAGGTATGCTTTCTTTAATTTGGTTAAAAATTAATGTAGAAAAGAAAAACGCTGCTAATAAATCCATAGTATGATATCCAATTACAAATCCTTGATTAAAAGCTTCTGATGGCATTTTCGGAAACACCATATCTCCTTCTTTCATCACACCTACAAATATAACGCTTATAAGTAGAAGAAATAATATAGGACTCATCCATTTACCCAATACCGAAAGAAGCCACCTCTCTTTAGTACAAAATAAAAACATTAAAATACAAAATACTGTACTAAAAACGAAGAGACTAACATCTGGAAAAGCATATTTTATAGCTCCATGAGCTACCGTTATACATCTAGGTACCACTCCTATCGAACCTAATAACGATAACGTAACTAAAGGAAGGATTTTTTTAGCTAATTCCCCACCTTCTCCAAAAAACGATTCATAACTACCCCTATGCATCTTTACTGCAAACATACCTAAAAATGGAAGTAATACTCCAGTAATAAGTAAACCAAATGCTCCGAATAACCAATCTCCTCCTGATAAAACACCTATCTGTAGTGGAAATATAATATTACCGGAACCAAAAAACATTGCAAAAATTGCAAACCCATAAAATAGCGTTAATCTCATAGAAAAACTCCCATAATAACCGGGAATAGTACATATTATATGAGCAGTAGTAAAGTTAAAATGAAGCAAAAAACTCACTTACCATATCTAGAAATATGCCTACCACCTCCTAAATGAATAATTTCCCCCGTAATCGATTTACTACCTATAAGAAAATTCAGTGCTTCTAATACTTCCTTAAGTTCGCTACCACATTCCATAGGAGAAGCTATACTAATTTCTTTAAAATGCTCTTCTGATTGCCTTTCATCTCTTATAGTAGGCCCTACCGCAATTCCATTAACTCTTACGTAAGGTGCGAAACACAAAGCAACTTCTGTAGTATAATGATGTAGTGCATGCTTTGTAATGTAGTACTCAGTTAACATATCTGATGTAGAATGTAATTCCGAGTCTAGTATATTGATCACGTGCAACTCGCGTATACTACCACTAGATATGGAGCGATCGTACATTGCTTTCGTAAATGCACATGCTGAAATATAATTCACGTTCAATACGTCAGTAAATTTTTTTTCAAAATTTTCCGTAGCACCTTTAGCACTGTATAAAATACTTACGTTATTAATTAATAAATTGATATCGCTTTTATAGAGTAACTCTGATAGGATATTTATATCTTTGTGCTTTCTGAGATCGCCGCATATTAAGCGTGTGTTGGAGTTCGACAGGTAAATGTCTAGGTTCTTCGGAGAGCTGTGGTAGTGCATCGTTACGCTCCACATATTCTTTATAAAGAAATCTACAATACTCGTACCTAATTTGCTGCTACTGCCAGTGATGCATACATGTTTCATATCATTTTTTTCTTTACTTGGCACTACTGCTCAAGTATGTATTCATGATAGTCGCAAAGCAATCACAGAGAAGCGTAAAATACAATTATAAACAACATGTCAAGCCAAAAAATAAGCTGTCAGTTTTGTGGCCGGAGCGGCAGTGTACTGAAGAAAGTAATTATAGGAAAAGAAGCTATGATATGCGGCAGTTGCGTAGAACTCTGCAATCTTATCCTTAAAGGAGATAAAGGTAATAATTATAATTCTCCCGAAGCCTTAGAATGTCCTATTCCTAAAGACATAACAGAAAAGTTAGATGTTCATATAGTTGGCCAGCAGAATGCCAAGCGTATTCTTGCCGTAGCCGTATATAATCATTTTTGTAGGATCAAAAATCATGAGACTCCTTTGCATGCTGAACAAGAAGAGAGTATAAAAAGGATACAAGAAGAGCTTAGAGAGGTTGAGATCGCTAAAAGCAACATATTGTTAATAGGACCTTCCGGATGTGGAAAAACCCTTATCGCTGAAACTTTAGCAAAAATCTTCTCACTTCCATTTGCAATAGCTGATGCCACTACATTAACGGAAACTGGTTACGTTGGAGAAGATGTGGAGAATGTGATTATGAGACTCCTGATTAATTGCGATTATAACGTAGAAGCAGCTCAAAAAGGTATAGTATACATAGATGAAATAGATAAACTTGCAAAAAAGAAACATGGTGGATCTACTGCTCGTGACATATCAGGCGAAGGGGTACAACAAGGACTATTGAAGCTAATAGAAGGTACTGTCGTCAATGTAAGTAGACATAGAGGTAGCGAGCCTATACAAGTCAATACCAAAAATATACTGTTCGTTGTTGGTGGAGCGTTTGAGGGATTAGAAAAGATTATTAGCTCTAGAGTAATAGATTCTGGAATAGGATTTTTATCAACTGGAATAAAGAATAACAGAAATCACGCTGAACTATCCGCTACCCTAAGAAAAGTAGAGCATGAAGATCTTTTAGAGTACGGTCTTATTCCGGAGTTTATAGGAAGATTGCCTGTAATTGTAACTCTCGATGCCTTAACTGAGAATGATCTCGTGTCTATATTAATCTCTCCTAGAAATGCACTAATAAAACAGTATAAAAAAGTTCTTCTTCAAAATAATATAGAGTTAGAGTTTGATCATGATGCCCTTATAGAGATAGCACGACTCAGCATAAGGAAAAAGACAGGAGCACGAGGATTGCGTTCTATTTTGGAACATTTACTAATAGAGTACATGTTTGAAGCACCACATAATCAATCTTATCGAAAAATTGTAATTACTAAGAATAATGTGTTAGACTTCTTCTCTGAATCTAGGGTGGCTAACTCTATAGCGTAAGAAATTTTTGTTAGGGGAATAATATGGAACTTTTAATTGTAGAGTCTCCGTCTAAAGCTAAGTCTATAGGTGGCTATCTAGGTAAAGGATTTAGCGTGATATCCTCATATGGACACGTGCGCTCCATACCTTCTAAATCTGGCATGATAGATTGTGATAATCAGTTTCGTCCAACTTACTCTTTATCAGAAAAAGCTTTACAGATCGTGGAACAAATCACGGAAAAGGCTAAGAAGGCTACAAACATATACTTAGCTACCGATCCAGATAGAGAAGGAGAGGCTATTGCTTGGCATATAGCAGAGATACTAAAGGAAAGAAATGTAATATCAGAAAAATCTAAGATAAGACGAATAGTTTTTTATGAGATAACAAAAAATGCAATACAAAATGCACTAAAATCTTACAGCGAGATAAGAATGCCACTTGTATACGCACAAAGAGCACGAGAAGCACTTGATTACATTATAGGATTCAATTTATCTCCAGTCTTATGGCGAAAGATACCTAGTAGTAAATCTGCAGGTCGTGTACAGTCTGTGGCGGTAAAGATGATAGCAGAAAGAGAAAATGAAATATTACTTTTTGACTCTAAAGAATATTGGTCAATTCACATTAATTTTTTACTTTCTGAATCGCAATTTTTGGAATGTAAATTACTTCAATTTAATGGAAAAGAATTGAAAAAATTGTCAATTAGCAACGAGGAGCAAGCAAATGACATCAAAAGCGCAATAATCGATCTAAATTACGCTGTGGATGATATTACTCAAACTGAAAGTAGTAATCAGCCACCACCTCCATTTACTACTTCTACAATGATGCAAGAAGCTTCAAAAAGATTTGGTTTTACGGCTCAAAAAACTGCACAAATTGCACAAAAATTGTATGAAGGAGTACAGATACACGATCAAACTACCGGACTCATTACTTATATGAGAACTGATAGCATATCAGTCTCTCCTGAAGTAATTAGCACAGTTACTACACTAATACAAAAGAAATACGGTTTAGAATATTCTCTAAAGAATCCTCGTACTTTTATAAATAAAACCAAAAATGCTCAAGAAGCTCACGAGGCAGTAAGACCAACCGATCCTCTACTTACTCCAGACTCTATAAGACAACATCTCACTGAAGAGCAATACAAGCTATATAAAATGATATGGTGTCGGCTTGTTGCAAGTCAAATGCAACCATCTAAACATAAGCATGTTACCGTTGCAGTAAATGGTACTGATAGTAACGGTAATGTTGAAGCTATTGCTTCAACATCAGCATCATGTGTGATTTTTGATGGCTTCACAAAGATATATGAGGTAATTAGCGATAAAATGGAAGAAGATATTAGTGCAATCCCATCTCTTTCAGTTGAAAATTTAGAAAAATATATCAAGAAAAATGCTAAATTGATATTTCATGATATCACTACAAAACAACATTTCACTAAACCTCCTTCCAGATACTCCGAGGCTACTTTAATAAAAGCTATGGAAGAGTTAGGTATAGGACGACCTTCTACATACCCATCAATCATAGGAATAATACAAAAAAGAAATTACGTTATGATACAAAAAAAGAGATTTTACTTAGAAGCGTTAGGAGAAATCACCAATATGTTCTTAGAAGAATATTTTCACAAATATATTGCTTATGACTTTACAGCTAAACTTGAAGACAGTTTGGATCAGATAGCAAATGATAAAGTAAATTATATTGAAATATTACAGGATTTTTGGAAAGGATTTCACACAACTGTACTACAGACAATGAAGATCGAAATTACCACCGTTATGAAATCCTTAAATGAAAAAATTAGACCGTATATAGTACATGCTTTTGGAGCAACGTCAACGAACGAAGCACTATGCCCATCTTGTAAAGATGCACTGACACTCAAATCTGGTAAAATTGGGTCGTTTCTAAGTTGCTGTAAATATCCAAACTGTACTTTTACCGTCTCATTAAATGATGTATTTCTGAAACTTCAAAATAGAGGTTCAGCGGGAGAAAAAATAGGCTCAGAAAACAAATATCCAATACTCCTGTATAATCAAGAAGAAACTGAAGTACCAGTTATGCTATATAATGGAAGATATGGTCTTTATATAGAAATATCAGGAGAAAAAAAAGAACGTTTTACAGTACCGCAATCAATGATAGAAAAAACACATGAAGGTTTATATGTAGTTTCCGCAGATAATGCAAGAAAACTCGTATCTTTACCACGTACCATTGGTATACATCCAAGCACAAATTTGGAAGTAAAAGTAGGTATAGGTAAGTATGGAGCATACATATTTCACAATAACAAGTATACTACTGCTAAAAAAGTTGATATCTTCTCATTAACCCTCGATGAGGCACTTGCTATTATAAAGTAAGTATTATCTCAGTATACATAATGTTAAATACTAAGAGTGTAATATGCCAATTATAGCTATCAAAAAAAACTTCAACACGAAAGAAGAGTTTTACTCTATCGCTGATGATATCAGAGATATAGATAAAAGCAGCATTTTGGTTGATATCACTTCTCCAAGCGATGAAGAAGTAAGAATAATAAGTAAGTTATTCTCACTATATATACCAACGGAAGAAGAAATGGAAATAAGAGAAGTAAAAACACCATTTGAAGTAAAATCATCATTTGAAGTAAAAGCTTCAGCTGATAAAAAAAGCGAAACGTATCACATGACGATTACAGCTTTACAAGGAACAAGCGAATCATTCGAAAGCTTTGCTTTGACACTTACTCTCACTAACGAGTGCCTAATATTAATCAAACATGATAATGCACCACTACTTGAAAGCTTTATAAAAAGAATGGTATTAAGAGACTTTCCAGAATCTACACTCTCACCGGAACTATTATTGCTATCCGTAATAGAATTTATTGTTGGTAATGTAGCGACCATTTTAGAAGCAGGTGGCAATGAGATCGATTTAATATTGCAGATGCTATTCGAAGATGTCGCTAAAACAAAAATTAAAGATAGATACAAGGAAGCACTGCATAAAATAGGTAGATCAGCTCAGCTAATTTCTAAAAGCAGAGAAAGTTTAATGAGCATACATCGTATGATAATATATTACTCTCAGACTAGATATATACTGCAGAAAAATAAGGAACACAGACTAAGATTCAACAAAATATCAGGAGAAATTAATTCACTAAATGAATACTCTAATTTTCTCTCGCAACGCAACTCATTTCTTTTCGATGCTGCTCTTGGTGTAATCTCAGTTGAGCAAAGTGCTATAACGAAACTTTTTACTATAGCATCAGCGGTATTCATGCCACCAACTCTAATAGCAAGTATATATGGAATGAATTTCGAATTTTTACCAGCTCTCACATGGGAATTCGGATATTGGATAGCATTTGTAATGATGCTTATCTCATCAAGCATACCATTAATATATTTCAAGAGAAAAGGATGGATATAGATGAAATTGATTTTTTTGAATGCTACATATAACATTTCTTATCTTCGATTTTTCGTAAGTATGAATAACTCTATACTATCCGTAATAAGTAGCTCTACACTTGTCGTACAGCTAGTATTCTTAACCTTACTCTTAATGTCCATATATTCTTGGTCAATAATACTACACAAGATATTTCTACTACGAAAAGTAGAAAAAAATACAAATCTTTTTGAAGATGAATTTT
This sequence comes from Candidatus Fokinia cryptica, assembly GCF_034359305.1. NCBI lineage: Bacteria > Pseudomonadati > Pseudomonadota > Alphaproteobacteria > Rickettsiales > Candidatus Midichloriaceae > Candidatus Fokinia > Candidatus Fokinia crypta. Next base: position 660,912 of record NZ_CP110343.1, read on the forward strand.
TTAGAGAATTACCGATTGGAGAAGTTTTAGTACACTTCTCTCATAAAAGCGAATTTATACCGCATCACTCTCTTGCCATCAAGATGATAGATGCATGTAAATATGGAGGAACCGCAAATCACTCTAAAGATTCAACACATTTCAGCAAATTAAAAGAAAATATGTCGCATATCACAAATTCCGTAATAGAGAAAAAGATAATAGCTTTAAGTAGTGGCATAGGTATGCTTGGAATAATAGGATCTCTAGCTCCTTTTGTAGGATTACTCGGTACTGTATGGGGCATTATGGATAGTTTTCAGTCTATTGCATTACAGAAGAATATAACAATCGCAACTGTAGCACCAGGTATAGCAGAAGCTTTGCTTGCAACAGCCATTGGACTTTTTGTTGCTATACCGAGCGTATTTTACAATAATAAGATGAATCTTATGATATCTGAAATCGAATCAAGAACTCGCGTTTTTTCATCAGAATTATGGGGGTTAATTATTTCGAATACTATGAATGATGAGTAAAGAAAATGGAAAGTGGAAAATTGCAAAATACGTAGCGGTAATTTTTCTCACTATCATAATACATCGTGAAAAATGCATATCTGCAACAGCAGTAGATAATGCTCCAAAATATGGAAGAGTTACTAATCTTCCAATTCCAAGATTTACTAGTATCAAATCTTCTAAAGTTCTTATGAGAGTAGGAGCAGGATATGATTATCCTGTATTTAAATCTTATTCATGTATTAATATGCCAGTACAAGTACTAGACGAATTTAAACAGTGGAGAAAAGTATTAGACTACGAAAAGAATATAGGATGGATACACGAGTCTTTATTAAGTTCCAATAAAACTGCTAAGGTAACTAGCTCTAAAGCATCATTAAGATATTTTCCTTCATACCAATTTCCAAAAATAGGTATGCTAAAAAATGGCTCTATTGTAAAAATCTTAAAACGAAAAAATGCATGGTGTAAAATAGCTATTAACGAGATAAAAGGCTGGGTAGAAGAGGATCATTTATGGGGAATCAATAAAAAATAAATTTGAAAAAGTTATTTATCAAAATTTACCACTTTCTATAAAAGGGATAAATTGAATGAAATTACTGATACTCTACTACTCTAAAGGAGCACTATTTGATACGATATCCATTTAAAGGTAATTATTACATTTATATAATTTTTTACTTAAAAGCAATTAATAGTATTAATTTTAAGTAAAAAATGATATTATATTCTTAATAAGATATTAATATCAATGATAATTATGTTACGCTTTACTCATACAAAGAACTATACATATGATCCATGTAAGTATCATTCATTATTAGAAAAAAATGCATACATTATGCATATCAACATCGAGTTATCGCAAATATATTGCTCTATTTTCACTCCTTATAATCTTATTACAAAGATTCCACATATTCTTACTACATCATTAAAAAAATTAGAAATAGAAAAAAACAATATGCTACATGATATAATATCAAACATATATCAAGCACAGTACTTTATCGATTTTCAAGAAAAACTAAAACTGATTTTATATAAAATTAAAGAATTAAACTTCTTTTACAACTATGATATCACAATGATAAATAAATCACTGGTACATTTAGGTGGTTCTATTCTTGCTGAGAAAATTGATATCACAAATAACATTCTTACTATATTCAATAACAAAACAATGCATAACGTTGCTAAAACACATCAAATATGCGCAGAAACAAAATTCTCTATCCAAACAGTAAATAACTCTTTAGTTTCAATTATTGGTTACAATTCTCAAGTAGCTTCAGTTTTAAATACATTAAGTGAGAAATTTATAATTAAAAAAGTTATATTAAATAAACATAACGCTAATCATCAACAAATATTGAATAATTCTCAAAATCTTTTAGAGCATCAAGATGAGCTAAAAAATGACATTATAGAATTCTTAAATGAGCAATCTCCAACAATGCCAGAATTTTTATACCTTACTATAGAAGAAAATTCAGAAATATAAGAATCAATGAAATATAAAATTTAATATCACAATAAAACTTTTAATTCATATCTTGCTAAAATTTTCTAGGCCTTACATGTGATGAAATCCTAATTGTATTACCGGATTTCTTTTTGCATGATTCTATAAAATGCCTCATTGTGTTATCATGAAACTCTCGAATTTTAACATCAATCTTAAAAAGTTCGCCATTTTCAGACAGCTCGATGTTAACGCATTGTGGAAACATGGAAAATGCTAATTTTACTATTTCCAGCATACTTTCAATCTCTCCAATAATTGCAATCGAAAACATTATTTTTTCAATAATATCGTTCCATTTTATCTTTACTCTCTCTTCGTCTTCTATAATTTCCATACAAGTATTCATGTGAATCTCTAACACGTTGTCTCTTCTTTTAATCCCTATAATTTCATCTAATGGAAGAGGTGCGCAACAATCAGAAAAAATAATCGTTGTCTTTTTATTGTACTCTGACTTTTTACTTTGTATTTCATCAGGTATTTTCCGTACTGAAGAAATGTTTGAAAATATCTTTTTACTTAATACGACTTTATCTAGCTTTGATACTCGAATTTTTCCACATCCTATTAAATAGTATAATTCAGCTCTAGTCATCACATGAAATGAGCCCATCAAAATATTAATAAACTCCGCTAGATACTCGATACGATGCTTTCTCAATACTCCAAGTAGTTGCCCTTTCCCTACCTCAATAATAGACATTTTTCCTTGTTTCTTGAGGTATTTTCTAATATTTCTTATCGCTTTAGTAGTTACTGCGGCATTTAGCCAATCCAATTTTACATTGATATGTTGCCCAGTAACTACCTGCACGCTATCGCCATTCGTTAATACATGATTTAATGCTACATCTACTGAATTAACAAAAACTTTAGTACATCTCAATCCAACATCAGAATGTATTGCAAATGCAAAATCCAACACTGTACTACCCTTAGGTAGGGAAATCACTTTACCTTCTGGAGAAAAGCAAGATATCGAACTAGGAGAAATACTTCGCTCTACATAATCCATTATAGTATCAGGAGAATTAGTTCTATCTAGCGCATGATCCAACTCTAAAAGCCATTGTTTAGATATACTTGAAGCAAGTTCTGAACTATTTTTATAACGCCAATGAGCTGCAATCCCATTTTCCGCTATTTTATGCATATCAAATGTCCTAATTTGAATTTCGATCGGTATTTCTAAAACATTTGCAATCGATGTATGAAGAGACTGGTAACCATTACTTTTAGGCATACTGATATAGTCTTTTATTCTACCAGGTATAGCAGTATATGTAGCATGTATAGCAAACAAGGCTAAATAGCATTCTTTTACAGTATTAGTTAAAATCCGAAAACCTAAAATATCATGAAGTTGACTAATACCTTCTATAGGTATTCCTTTTTCTTTAATTTTACATAGAACAGAGTATGGGTCTTTTTCCCTACACATTATAACAGCTTTAATATCATGTTTCTTCATCACTTCATCTAGAATATGAAGAATTCTATCTTTATCTTTCAAACATCTTCGCTTAACGGAATTTAATCTTTGAACAATTCTTCTATGCATAGCTGCATCCAACGCATCAGAAGCTAAATTAGCAAGCTCATTCTTACACCATTCTATACCTAATTTCTCCGCTAATGGTACATATATTTTAAGCGTTTCCCGCGCAATTCTTTCTATTTTTCTGCTTTTTTTGAGAGACTGGATAGTCTTCATATTATGCAATCTATCTGCAAGCTTTATAAGTAACACTATTATGTCATCTGCACCAGCTAAAAGAAATTTCTTCATACTCTGCGAATATCTAAAAGCAGCACTTAAATAAGTGTCTTTTTTTACTTTAGTTAATCCATCTACTAATTCTGCTTCTTTTTCACCAAACAAAGCTCTGAGCTCTTGGATAGTACAGCTACTATCTTCAAGCACATCGTGTAATATTGCTGCTACAACCGCTTTTGTATTTAAATTAAATTGAAGAACTATCATAGCAACTTCAATGCAATGTAAAACGTATGGTTCTCCTGAACTTCTTTTTTGCCCACTATGTAGATTCCTCGCGACATGTATAGCTCTTTCTACAGCACTTCTATCAATATTTTGAAAACGTTGCTCTATCATAGATAGCAGCTTTTCAGCTGCTTCATCAATTTGAGCTTCGCTCGAATTATCTATTTGTGACATTCTTTTTTTGTTATATTCCTATACATAAATACTAAACCAACATAATAGCGTCAGTCGATAATCAATTTAGTTACCTTATTAAAGTAGTGCTAAATAAATATTATTTAACTATTCAACGAATTTTTAACTTCATGATTCACAGAATATAAATAAAGCAAAAAATTCACAGAAATACCACTACATTATAAATACTACATTTACATTTTATCTCTCGTTCTTTTATCTTTATAGGTAAAATTTCACAGATTTTACGGAAAGCACTTGTACTATTCTTTTTTAAATAGTATTCATATTTACTAAGGTGTTTTTCTCCTTGTAGCCCGTGTGATGGAATGGTAGACATAACGGACTTAAAATCCGTGGGGAGCAATCTCTTGCCGGTTCGAGTCCGGCCACGGGTACGCCTTTTCTTGGAGGGATGGCTGAGTGGACAAAAGCAGCGGACTGTAAATCCGCCCGCGTACGCGTTCGTAGGTTCGAATCCTACTCTCTCCACCACTTGCAATACATAGGTGTTCTATACAGAATATTCTCCTTTTCTGAACGCTCTTGTTCTTTTTTTGTATCTATCATTTTTTTCTTTCACAGCACTTTTTCGACTCTCAAGAAGTAAAAAAAAATTACAAAATTAGCAAGTGTAATAAATATAAGTATGAATGACACTTCCTTGAAATATTCAAGAAAAATGACCGTAGAAGTATGAAATAATAACAAACGAATTTTTCACAAACCGAAAGGAGTAAAATTTGTCTAATATAGTAGATGAAATTACTTAATGTAATTAAAGAAAGAGGTTTTATAACACTGTAAAGTCATAGCAATAGTTTCTCTTACTCATTCTTTTTTAGAATCTTCTATCTGCGTTACATTTGCCGCATCGTGCTCTATCCCTTCATCACGTTTTGTTATTTTATACGCTTCTTGCTTAGGTACCACAGTTTTAGGTAATAATCTCTCAGTAAAGAGCTTATTCTTATAATACATTATTTTCTTCGCTTTTATTGGAGGCTGAGATTCAATCAATACAATTTGCTCATCTCTGGGTAATGAAATTACTTCTTGAGGAAGCAATAGCGCTCTTTGCACTTTGGAAACACTTAAAGAACGTGATGATGGATTCAAGTCAAAAAACTGTGGTTCACTCGAAGAAACTTGCCTAGCACCTTTATTACCACATAACTGAGATATAAGGTTAGCAGTTTCAACATTATTAGCTGCAAATGTAATTCTGTATGTACTATTTGAGAGAAAGGAATTCATTCCAGGTTCCTCATATATTCCCTTAAGTTGCTGCGTATCCTGCACTATTAAAAATAGTCTAACATGATATCCCCTGAAGTAAGCTATTCCATTCATAAATTGATCCATTTTTCCAAGAGTTGGAAATTCATCCATTAAAAACATCACTCCATACGGCTCATCTGCACCAGGTAATTTTCTCGTTAAAAATTCTGTAGCTTGCTGATAAAATACCTGCATTAAAGACTGTAAACGCTTCAAATTATCCGGTGTTAAGCCAACGTATATCGTGACTTTTTCCCTTCTCATTACAGAAAAATTAAAATCACTAGTAGCAGTAGCTACATCAATTAATGGATTAGCCCATAACTCTAGAGCTGAACTAAGAGTGGACGCTACACCAGATCTTTCCTTATCAGCTTTTTGGAGAAATGCAGCGATATTCATATATCCTACTGGATGTATTATTTCCCCTAACGTATCCAAGCCCACAGCTAAAGTGTATGCCATATCATCACTCCTTAGAACTCTTGTTACTGCACCGAATGATAATCTATCTCCCTTTGCTATTAGGTACAACGCTATTCCTAAAAAAAGAGTACGAGCTTCATTTTCCCAAAAATCTTTTTTAGCAAGCAAAAGATTAGCTATCTTTTGTACATCATCTATCATCTGACCGGGTTTATCACTAACCCAATCTAAAGGATTATAGCAATGCGTTACACCATCTGGATCTGCTGGATTCCACACGAAAACTTTTTGCCCAGCTTTTTCCCTCCAACCACTGGTTAACTCATAATTCTCTAATTTGATATCATGTACGATAAGTGATTCTTCCCAAAAGAGAAGATTTGGTATAGCAAACCCCACCCCTTTACCGGAACCAGTAGGAGCAAAAAGCAAAGCGTGTTGATAGCCATCAGCAACATAAAGGCCATCTTTATCTTCTCCTAGCAACATTCCATTTTTCTTTCTCAAACCCGCTTTTTCTATCTCATTTTTAGTAGCCCAATGAGCATCTCCGTAAACAGATTCATCTTCTTTAAATGGTCGTATTTCATACAGCTTATCTCTATAATGAAACAATAAAAAAAACTGCAAAAACATTGGGATGCAAATAGAAACAAAATACCGTGGCAAAACATAATTATAACTCCAGAATGTTACAGCATTATAATTATCAATTACCCAATACATCATGTTGAGCAACATAGTAATGTTATCTCTTACATCTACAACAGCTTCGATATTAGAAGTATTAAAAGATCCTTGAGATAGGATAAATAAATAACCAGAAATATATAAGCTCAAACACGTAATACACGAGAAAAATACTGCAAAAACAAAAAAATTCCGTATAATATTCGTAAAATCTTTCATACTTATACTAAAAAGTCACTACAAAAGAATTTGAGCTACCATCTTCGGTAAATGCCTTAACAATTGACGAAAATTTCGATACTATCTCCTCTGATGAAATGGATTCTACTGGAAGTAAAGCTACTTCCTTAGCTAAAAGATCGAATGAATATAGTATATTTAATATAAAATTTGGCTGAGAAATAAATTGATACTGCAACGCAGAGCATTTAGTAAAAAATAGAGACTTTTTTTGCAGTAACTTGACGTCGATTGATTCAATAGGCTGTATTAAGCTACCATAATTTATAATTGTACCGAAATTCAGCAATGAACTTACTGAATATTGTATCGAAGGAACACCAGTATTGTCATATGTTACATGAACACCTGAATAATCAGTTAAACTTTTAATCTGACCAAGAAATTCATTATCATCATTAAGCGTAATAAAGTCATTATATCCGACTCGCACTTCAGGGGAAATATTTGTCCCCTTTCTCAAGACTCCAATTACCTTCTTAGCTTTAGCATATTGAGCAACCATTCCTAATACAATTGACTCAGCAGACGTTGCGTTATGTATTAATACTATAGTACCATCAAAAACAACATATACTTTAGCAAGTAAGATATACGCTTGCACTAATTTAAAAAACATTGATACAGTCGTATTAAGCTTCAACCAATTCGGCAAAATAACAATATTTGAAGCGTTCACAATAACATACTTGCTAAGTGTTTTACCACTCTTCCTAATATACAGTACTACATCACCAACACTAAATTTTGACTTACTTTCTATATCTAGATTTACTATACGCCCGCACCCCACATACCCAATACAAAAGCCATCCTGACTTTTAGAAGTTACTATATCTGATATATCAATACCTTCGATGGAAACTGCAATATTTTCAATCAGAACACCACGCCCTGCATAAGCGTTCTCTGTATCATCGTCTACTTTACGCAAACTATGCACCCCACCTCCGTAAAATGCTTCAAAGCGATATCCCACGTTCTTAGCTACGTAACCTTTCTTGAGATTTTAGCTATTATTTATACTAGTTTCAAGATAATAATAATAAAAATTTTATATAAAATATCATTCTTTAACTTCAATAATCCATCCTCCTCCTAACATCCTATCACAATCATACATAACACAAGCTTGACCCGGAGTAACTGCATCGTAACTTGAGAATAAAGTAACAACACCTGAACTATAATCTTTTTCATTAAACTTAACAGAAGCATTAACACCCTTATGAGTAGATCTTAATTTTACTGTACAATCTATAGTATGAAATAATGATTTTATATTATATAAATCTTCTGCAAGCCAATTTATATCTCTAATATATACTATTTTCGAGCTAAGATAACATCTTTCTCCAACAAATACTGTATTCGTTGCTGTTTCTAACTTCACTACATATAACGGCTCTTCACTTTGAAGACCTATTCCTCTTCTCTGACCTATAGTATAATTTGTGATACCTGTATGTTTTCCTAAAATAGCTCTACTATCTATATGCACTATATTTCCAGAATTACATAATAAATCCCCTCTATACTTTTTTATTACATCTCTATAATTACCATTAGGTACAAAACATATATCTTGACTGTCACGCTTCTTTGCAATATCAAGCCCAAAATACTCCGCAAGCATTCTAGTTTCTGTTTTTTCTAAACCACCTAAAGGAAATTCCAAAAAAGACATTTGATCCTTTGTCATAGAAAACAAAAAATAGCTTTGATCCTTCATACTACTAGCTCCTTTTAACAAGTGATATGTATTGTTTTTAGATATTTTTCTGACATAGTGACCAGTTGCCATACATGATGCATCAAGCGTTTTAGCGGCTTTCAGTAGATCTTCAAACTTTACTTTCTGGTTACATAATATACACGGAATAGGAGTTTCCCCATTTTCATAACTATTAATAAACTTTAATATAACAGAATCAAAAAAATTATCCTTATAGTTGAATACATAATGCCTTATACCAATCTTCTGAGCAACCATTTGAGCATCGTATATGTCTATACCAGCACAACACGCTCCTTTTTTATTATCTAGAGCATCGCTATCGTACAACTGTAGCGTTATACCTATTACATCATATCCCATATATTTTAAGACAGCAGCTGTCACTGAGCTATCTACTCCACCAGACATCGCAACTACTATTCTAGAACCAGAAACAAGATTGCTTAAGTTTAGTTCTATTTTTGATAAAACTTCTTTTACATTTACATCATTCATACCTTCTCATTAAATGAATACTCTATAGTTATATTTTTATATGATACCATATTCTGCATTATTCACCCTATTAATTAACTCCGCTCTTGCAATTTCACTTGCTACGATAGATTTTATATTTTCAATATTAGTCGCTAGTATAGCTAGTGCTCTGTCAATTAGTACTTTCTCTTCTTTCGTAAAACTCCGTAGAACAAAATCACTAGCTGAAATAAGTTTTTCTTTACCTATTCCTACTCTTATTCTCCAGTAATCATTACCTAAATGAGAGTCTATCGATTTAATTCCGTTATGCCCTCCGCTTCCTCCGCCCTTCTTAATTCTGATTGTACCACACTTTATGTCTAAATCATCATGGATAACTATGACATTCTCAATTTGAATTTTCCAATAATGCACCACTTTTTGAACGGGATCTCCAGAATTATTCATATACTTACCAGGTTTGAATAAGAATAATTTTTCTTTATTATATGAGGGTACTTCAATGACCGCAAATTCACCATCATAAGCTTTTTTCAGCTTCACATTGTAAATTCGACTTATGATATCAATACAATCAAATCCAACATTATGGCGTGTACCAGAGTATTTTTGTCCAATATTTCCTAAACCCACTACTATCATATATACAAATATTTAAGTCTTTCTTATCTTCATCACAGATACTATCTACAAACTTCGTTTTCAATGCATATTCATTTACATTTGATATCAGATTCCTCTGGCAATACAGTTAAAGAGCTAGGAAGAGCCGTTATAACTCAATTTTCCGATCTTAAAGTCGATGAGTACTTATGGTCATTCATGAGAAGTATAGAGAAAGCTACGGATATGCTTAATACGATAGATCATAGTTACGAAAATATAGTAATATATACAATGACTGACGATGAAGTGAAAAAATATTTAATAGATGAATTACAAAAGAGAAATATATACTTTTTTTCACCAATAGAAGAACCTTCTTTAAAAATCCAATCTATTATAAATAAGCCTGCGAGAAAAAATTTCGGAAAGAACTTATTAGAAGAAAAGAATTATGATGTAGCAGATAGTGTTAGATTTGCAATAGAACATGACGATGGGACAAAAATTGATGATGCGAAAAATGCCGATATTGTATTACTTGGAGTGTCTAGAAGCTCTAAAACTCCAATTTCGTTCTATTTAGCATGTAAAGGATATAAAGTTGCTAATATTCCAATTGTACTTGAATACAAGGATTACATCATGAATGAATTAAGGCGTATAAAATATAAAACATTTATCGTTGGCATCAACTTAGAAGCACAAACGGTATATCAAAAACGCAAACACAGATTTCTCATGGATACTACTTCAGAACAAGCTGAAATAAAAACACTTGCATACGGCAATTATACCAATATGAGTACTATCAGTATGGAGGTAAAAAGTGCTAGAGAAATATTTAGAGATCTAAATATTAGTGTTGTAAACTCTACTTACAGAGGTATAGAAGAGATATCTGCAGAAATAATCTCAATGTTTACTTATCATGTTAGTAATACAAATTTCACAAAAAGCAGTTTTATCACAAAATAACGCCAAACAAATATAGTAAATTATAATTAAAATAAATTATAAAAGAAATAAGAAACCTATAGATTGACAAGACTCACTGACAAGCTATTATAAAGGTAGTTATATCATTCAATAACACCACTGTGATGCGTAGATCTCTTCCTTTACTGTTTTTTATCTTTGTGACAAGTGTTTCTATATCAGATGCTTCAGTTGAGAAATATATGCCGAAATTCAGCAATACTCCCAATACTCCAGCAAATTTCGATAGAAAAATGTGCGAACTTGGACTCTCATTCTTTCATAACGGAAATTTAAGCATCAAGGCCGATAGCGGTATACAACGAAACGAGACATCATCTATATCTGATACACTACGCAATATAAGTGACATAAGCACAAAATCGCATCTAAACGGAATTGGTGTAGATCTTCTATATCTGATAACACAAACAACATATAATAAAGGTAAGATTTTTATACAATCTGGACCTATGCTATCTTACTTTCAATATTATCAGGATAAAGAAAGAACTAATGTATCAGAAATACTAAAAGATCTTAATTTTAGTACGTTAGCAATGCAGGCAAAACTTGTAGGAACTGTAAAACTCTGTAAATATTATTCTATTGGTTGTTTTTTGAATGGAGGAATAGGGATCACACATACAAACTTATCTTTTGATCTTGGTTCCCGTAAAAGAATTTCTATAGATACTTCTACCGAAGCATTTTCTAATTCTAAATGCACTACTCCTACAACTGTTGTTAATGTTGTTAATGATCTTTCACATAACCTTTTCGATATGAGTAAGGTAGATTTATACTATGCTTACGGTGCAGGTATACGTGCGGAATTCAGTAAAGTAATACTAGAATTAGGATTTACTAAGTTCGATGGAGAAATAGAGGTAAATGATGAGAAAACATATGCGAATGTAACAAATACTAGTTATCAAATCGTTACAACTCAAGATGTCGAGTCTTGTGAAGAAAGAAACATTACTGCTATAGCAGCCAATCCAGATCTAATTAACATTTATAATCCACATCTTCAATTTTCTGATAAATATCTTATTACCTTTAGGGCTGCATATAGTTTTTAAAAAGAGTTGCATTAACTCTCTAAAAATCATGAGTGTAACCAAAAAGTAATTCCACTCCCTCATCTAAAAGAAGAGTAATTTGGAAAAGCTCGGAAATTTATAATTTTATCATGCAATAAATAAGCTTTTAAAAAGTAACATATTGCCCGTGTTTCATTATAAAAAAACAGAAGCAGTTTTAAATGTAAACTACTAACGAACATTCTTATTTTTTTAAGAAATTATTTATTTATAGTCATCATCTTGTATAAGATCTACTTATGATAAAACGTCAGCTCTATTATTTTACTCACTTTTTCTATTACAAATTTCCTATCTAAGATTAATTGACAATCAATTTTAGCAAAGTTTTTTACTTCTCAAAACATACTAATCTGTAGCAATAGCGATACTTAGCTATCTATTTCTAGCATTACGGTCTTAGATCCTTCTTGAAGGTTATTTGCTCTCATTCCAATATCACGAAGTTTACAAGCATCACATCTTCCACAATTTGTTACTGATAGGAACCTAAATTCTATATCTTCCTTCACTAATGGCCTATAGCAACTCAACGTCATTGAGTAATCTACTTCGTTTCTAAGTCCTAATTTTACTATATCAGCTTTATTGTAACGTGCTAAAGGTGCATGTACTCTAAGAGGTCTTTTACCATTCGCATATAAATTACACCCTTGATTTATCGCACTTTGAAATGCCGTAATAAAACCATCACGACAGTCCGGATACCCTGAATAGTCAATAGAATTTACACCAATAAATATATCATAACTTTTTATAGTTTCTGCGTAACATGCCGCATGAGATAAGAAAATCATATTCCTTGCCGGAACATAAGTAGATGGTATATTTTGATGCTCTATATCATTTATCTCTCTATCTAATGGAAGTGGAAGCGCTGAGTTAGTAAGGGAAGAGCAAGAAAGATGAGAAATATCAAGCGTAACAAATACGTGTTCCGAAGCATCTAATTTTCTAGCGTTAAATTTTGCAAACTCAATTTCTGCAACGTTCATCTGCCCATACAAGAAAGTGATAGCATATATATCGAGTTGAAGCTCTTTTTTTACATAATGAGCTACAGTTACCGAATCTAACCCACCACTTAACAATACAATTGCTTTATCTCTCATCACAAATAAAAAAGGATTGTAATACTATTGAATATAGCTTTTGACCCACACATCTAACTGCTCCAAAGTAGCAGCCCCTACCTGAGATGCTATTTGCTTACCATCTTTGTATAGAATCAGCATTGGAATTCCTCTTACTCCCACAGAAGCTACAACTTCAGTATTTTCATCAACATTCATTTTACAAACTTTTACACGTCCTTCATAAGACTTTGCAAAACTTTCTAAGATAGGGGTAAGAGCCTTACATGGTCCACACCATGGTGCCCAAAAATCTACTAATACATAACCACTTACTTCAACGACTAAGGTATTAAAATTTTTATCGGTTACCTCAACAACAGAACCAAACATAGCGCATATAGATTTAAGTTACATATTACCTATTATCTCAAATAAAAGATATGACGCAACTAAAAATTAGCTTAGGATAAACTTTTCTAACTATCTTTCAAAGAAAAAGGAAACAATAAATGTATTCAATGGTATTACTACAACCAAGTGGTGCCGAATATCTGATTTGAACAGATGACCTACCGCTTACAAGGCGGTTGCTCTACCACTGAGCTAATTCGGCATACGCGATACACAATACTACTACATGATATCGCAATATCAATCAAGACTCGCTCACTAGCACTGAGCCATGAGAGTATTTTCTATAATTTTTTTTCTTCGCTTTCCGTACAGATTTGCCCTTTCTGATTTATACTTATTGTCTAATAAATAAGTAATGCAATCATCTAGCTTATCCATAAATTCATCCGTCTTGTTACTAAAATCATGAACAGCATCTTTAACTATAGAGCATCGTATTTCAAAACGTTGCTGACCACTCAATCTATGGTATAAATTTACAGTACTATCGCTTATCATTTTTGAATCACCAGAAGGATATATGATAGTACCTGGCCCTGGACACGGAGATACAAAATTAGAGTCAGATTTACATTCAAGCGGAGAACACAAAATGAAGTACCCTACGTCAGGTCTCCTCATAAAAACACGTAAAGCTAGAACTGCACCATAAGAAAACCCAAATACAATCAACTGCGATGACTGCGGGACAGAACCTCTTAGCCAATCCACAGCCAACGACACATCAACTAGTTCTCCAATGTTTCTCTTAAACTCTCCTTCAGATCTACCAACTCCCCTATGATCGTAACGCAAAACAGAAAAACCTCTGTTCGCAAACCTCTTAAAACTAGATTTTATAAGCTCACTATTCATGTTGCACTCATCTGGGGCTCCAGATAGTATAAGCACAGAAGGAGCAGTTAGAAGAAAAGCTCTATGAAAATAGCCATCTAACTTTCCAGAATAACCACGAATTACCACATTCTCCACAGTCTTACATTTTAATGCACGCCACACACTTACAGTAGTGTACAATAAATAATTTTGTATTCAACAACATATCGCACAAGAATAAAACCTATACACGTCTTGTATAAAGAAACGTTTTATGTTACGAACTATAGAGCGAAGTGCTTACACAAAAAACCTCTTGGTGTAACTTGTATAAGCTCGCATGGGCAATTAGCTCAGCTGGTAGAGCATCTCGTTTACACCGAGGAGGTCGGCAGTTCGAACCTGTCATTGCCCACCATGTTTTTATTCGCTAAGGGGGCGTAGCTCAGTTGGTTAGAGCGTCGGCCTGTCACGCCGAAGGTCGCGAGTTCGAGTCTCGTCGCTCCCGCCACTCTCTTGTAGATATTGTCTACAACATCTCTCTCGAGTAAAAACTATTGTGCTAGTTAAAGGCATTTTATATACTGAGCGTACAGTTTTATTTAAGTTCTCATGTCTCTAAATAGCATTTTTTGTGACTCTATCACAAGAATTAGGAACGCATGTATGGTGAAACGCGACTTTACCATTTTGCGGTATTCTAAATTATTGATAAATCTCCTAAATCTCCTCAAAACCGAGGGTTATATAGATAGCTTTGAAATTTTCCAAGAAAGAAAAGGAATAAGGTTCATAAAAGTTACTCTGAAGTACTACCATTCGCAGAGTGTTATCAAGAAAATTTCAGTAGTTTCTAAACCTGGCTGTAAGGTATATACAAAGGCTGACAGAATACCCAAATATATGGATGGTCTTGGTACAGTGATACTGTCTACTCCTAAAGGACTTCTCCCAGATCGCGAAGCAAGAGAGATGAAAGTAGGGGGAGAAGTACTTGCTGTTGTTTTATAGATAAATACTAGCTTGAATACAATATTTTATAGCCTATATTAGGTATTTGTATTCATTCAGTTAGTTTGTATATGTCTGGTAAGGATTATTACGATGTGCTTGGAATCTCTAAAAGTGCTAGCACAGACGAGATAAAAAAAGCTTATAGAAAACTTGCTATGCAGTATCATCCGGATAGAAATAACGGTGATAAAAAAGCAGAACAGAAATTCAAGGAAATTAATGAAGCTTATGAGGTACTGAGCGATGATACAAAAAGAGCTTCTTATGATAGATTTGGGAGTTCCAGTGCCGGGCACGGATTTTCTGGAGGTAATAGCAATCATGATTTCTCTGATTTCTCAGACTTTTTCAGTGGTATCTTTAATGAATTTTCTGGAGGTAGAAAGCAAAAAAAGAGACCTATGGAAAGTGCTGGCTCTGATCTCAAGTATGATTTATCGATCACATTGGAAGATGCGTATCATGGTAAAAAACATCCAATAGAATTTCGCTCATATGTAAGATGTGGGGATTGTACTGGAACTGGAGGGAAGGATGGCAGTAAAAATCTTGTTGAATGCTCTCATTGTAAGGGAACTGGTTCCATGCAATATCAGCAAGGATTTTTTGCAGTACAAAATACCTGCAAATACTGTAATGGGAGCGGATATAATTTAAAAAATCCATGCCCAACTTGTAAAGGTAATGGAAGAGTACAAAAAGATCGTTCGATATCTATATCAATACCTAAAGGAGTAAAAAGTGGAGATAGAATAAAAATTCAGAATGAAGGAGAGGCAGGAATTAGAGGAGGGATAAGCGGTTCTTTATTTGTATTTATTGAAATCGCTGAACATGAATTTTATAAGAGAAATGGAAATGATTTAGAATGTGAGGTACCTGTGAAATTTCACGTTGCGGCACTAGGAGGAGATGTAGATTTTTATAATATAGATAAAAATCTGATAAAGATACAAATCCCAGAAGGTACTCAATCGAACTCGGTATTTAGGCTAAAACAAAAAGGTATGCCAATTGTGGGCTACTCTAGCCATGGAGATTTATACGTACGAATAAAAGTAGAAGTTCCTACTAAACTTACTGACAGTCAAAAGGATATTTTGAAAAATTTCGCTGAGTCTACACAGGATAATTCATATCCTAGCGTGACTGGCTTTTTTTCAAGAATCAGAGATATGTTTAAATGATGGTCTTTTCTTCGTTATAATTAGACAAATTATCTATTACAACTTTAATATATAAGAGAAATTTTATATAATATTAGTATATGCATCTCGTTAAATAAATATTAATATATATGTCGACACAATATAGTATGTTACGCACCTGGTTAGCTACAGCTCTTATTTTTTCATTCTGGCTCTTTTCGTCTATATCATTTGCAGATAATTCAACACAATATGTCAAAGAGACATTTTCAAAAAAATGCATGGAACTATCAGAAAAAACAGTCAGTAT
Source organism: Candidatus Fokinia cryptica (assembly GCF_034359305.1). Classification (NCBI taxonomy): domain Bacteria; kingdom Pseudomonadati; phylum Pseudomonadota; class Alphaproteobacteria; order Rickettsiales; family Candidatus Midichloriaceae; genus Candidatus Fokinia; species Candidatus Fokinia crypta. The sequence continues at coordinate 677,448 of NZ_CP110343.1, forward strand.
CATGAACAATAAAGCATTTTCATCACAACAAAAAGAGAAAGCATTAGAAGAAATACTACATAATGCAATGAGCGTGGAACAAATGTCTCAATTCGCAGCATCATCATTTTTGAATAATATGAGTGCGGAACAAAAAGATTCTTATACGAAAGCCTATTCTTCATACATGGTGAAGCAATACATTCCTAAAATACAAAAATATATCGGTGGTGATATAAAAGTAGGAGATGTAAGACCACTAAGCAAAGATAATTATAGAATAAAAGCTTCTGTAATACTTACGACAAATAATCAAAATAAAGAACCAACTAACATCACTTTTGATTGTACATACGATGGAAAAGATCTAAAAATATGGAATATATCAGCTGAAGGTTTTAGTCTCTTATTAAATCAAAAGGAAGAATTTAGATCAATTGCATTAAGAGAAGGTATTGATAGATTAATCGCTCGATTAAGTCAGAAATGAGAAATTCTCATAGTGATTAATTGTTATTATCTCCATAAAAACAATGCACTATGCTCACAATTGTGATATCTTTTACTTTATTATATAGAATTTTTTATGCTTCATCATCATGAAGGAGATAACCATCCACTTCTTCGATAAGGATAATAATAAAATAACTGTACAAGCAACGGTCGGTTTATCTATACTAGAGGTAGCAAGGAAGTTTCATATACCAATTGAAGGTGCATGCGAAGGTGCACTAGCATGTTCTACATGTCATATAATACTGCAACAAGAAACATATACTAAATTAAGTAAACCATCTTCCGAAGAAGATGATATGTTGGATTTAGCTTTTGGACTTACCTCTACTTCTAGGTTAGGGTGCCAAGTAATAGTAACACAGGAACTTGATAATGCCGTAATTAAGTTACCAAGATGTACCAGAAATGTACTAATATAATTCAACACACTTTACATATATTTCATATCAGTTATCATGATATAAAGGTTACATAAAGACTATTAATGACTTGGCTTTCTAAGAGCTCCATTAATCCTAGAGCCATATTTGTATTATTGGTAGCAATGGCAAAAGGAGTCGTTATAAGTTTCAAAACGTTATTGTTGGATTCGTACTACTCAATACCAGATATAAAAGCAAAACTACGTGCGCCAGTTGAAGCGCAATACTCCATTATGCAATATCACTTTCTTAAGTGCAATTTTCGAGATGCTATCTTCAGAGCATGGATATTAACGAAATTTCTTAAACATCATACTCCGGAAATAGATTACATAACTGGAGTTTCCTACTTTCACATAAAAAAATATCATAAAGCTATACCGGCACTACAAAAATACCTACTACATGGTAAACAACCTCATACGTCTGAAGTAAAAACACTACTACTTATTTCTAGTGCAACCCTTATTGAAAAAACTGAACTCCCCTACCCAATATTACAACAATTTAAGGCCATTCTATTAGAAACAATTATTAATAGAACGTCATTTTCTATATTAAAGTATATTTCATGTAAATTTTTTAAACCTGATCCATATATAATTCATTGGAATATTGCATCTTCAATAAAAAAAATCATCCCTCAAAAGACAAACACAATATTAATAGATATTCAATTTTTATATTCTCTTTCAGGACTATATTTAAAAGATGAAATGGAGAACTGTTTGTTGATCGGTGTAGATTACGATAAAAAAATGCTACCTAAGTATAGTAGTCTCCCTCACATAACTGAATTGACATCACCAATAAAATTTATGTCAATGCTTTTAGATGGAAAAAAAAGCACACCTCAAAACACTCAAAACATCATAGGATATGATAAAATTGTCAATATTATACCATTTGAAAAGGCATCATACGTAATTTTATTTTGCGATGTAATGACATATCATGCAAATTGGGTAACATTATTATCGAATGCGTGTAAAAAACTCTCTAAGGATTCACATATAATTGTTACATTTCGTACTTTAAATGGTATTACTGATGCAGCATATCATCAAGAACATATGATGTTATATGAAGAGGAATTTGTTAAGAATGAACTTTTAGATATCGGAATAATAACCGAAAGTTCATATCATATCGATAATTATGCAATTTTATCTGATAAAAAATATGATACAGTACTGCTGATAGCAAAGAAAAAATAACACATATCTAATAATACGACTTCAACTATGATAAGATTTATCGAAAATATTATTTAAAATAATGATATTGTGAAGTTACAAATTATTGAATGTCTTCGAGATATCAGAAAAAAATATGAGGGATATAATTTATGCTTCATTTCTGATTATCCAATAGACAGTGATGAGTTATTTCATACAATCGCCACACAGAAATTACTATATTGTAATTCCGTCTCATTTATCAGCTGTTACGATTTTTTAAGTGACGTCAAGACGAAGGTTTTATCTAATACATATGAGATACACTACCAGAAAATCTCATTAATACTAAACAGTAGTAATACAACACCTATAATATCTATACAGGATGCTATTCTCGCTACAGCTTTATATCATGTGTTACATAACTTAGTATACACTTCTAATAATGCTTACAGCAAACTTGCGTTATACGAAAATAATGATGAATTTAAAACATTTATCGAAACCATATGCGATATTCAAAATGTGGACTCTCCATGGAAGAGACTAAAATCAATTGAAAATTGTATTATAGTAACTGTAGAACCGATCAATGATAAATGTTTATTAAAGAAATTTTCAAAATATCACATAAAATCCGAACCAATAAATGAACTAAAACACCAAAATATAGAGTCAATACCTTTTGAAAATTTAGAATATGAGCAATTAAATGAAAAACATTTATACGTTATTTCTAATGATGCTAGATATATAAATTTAATAATAGCTAAATTATATCAAAATCCGCCAATACCAAGCTATGAACAACCAACGTTCTTTGAAACTCTTAATAAGATGTCATACATCCTATCATCCTTAGAGAAAAATGAATGTCTTCATAGCAAACTTACAGCAATACTATTTGCAAGCAATATTCATAAATCTTTGATATTAAAATTATTAAATATAATTCAAAAAAAAGATTTTTCATCCATAACAGATATAACAAATTTCCTACAAAATGATGCTACGCTAGCAGAAGAATTTGATATACAAAGAGTAGTAAAAATCACTGAGATTATCGCAAGACTATACGACAGTTTGGAAAATGAACTAATTGAAACTTTTAATACAACACTTCAACTAGCAAATGCCCTGAATGAGAATGATACAATTTCCTTTAAAAGCTATAGACCAATAGTAAAAATGCTGAGTATCATTTCTCAATTTATCGACTGCAAATTAATCAAACTTCAAGAATTCATTAACATATTACGTATTGTCAATACTCCAACAATAATACATTACAAAAATATATCATTTTTCTCTATTTATTACTTTCTTAAAATAGCTAATATCGATAAAGATAGTATTATATATTTTCCACTTAATAAAAACACTGAAACAGCCCAATCTAGTACAGAAAAATCCAATATCGCACAGTTAATACTAAATAAAGCACATCAAAATAAATGCATTATAGACGAATCGTCGACTGCACCTCATTCGTCACAAGAAACACATATTAAAACAAGAAACGCATTTCGTTTGAAAACTCCATCTTTTCTATCTCCAAATACATTCTTTGATCTCGTATATTATCCAGAAAATTACTATTTAAGACTATATAGCAATAAAAATGTTGAACTTTCATCACATTCTCTTAATAGAAAAAAGTTAGAAAAAGTCTGTGAAAGTTCATTATTTGATGAAAATCTCAATAAAGAAAAAAAAGAACTTATCAATTTTCTTGAGTTACATATTCCTCAAATATCAGAAAATATAAAAAGTTATAATACTGAAATATTGCATAATAATCATAATATAAAGCTACAAGCAAAAATTTCTGAACTCACTGTACAGGACAATAAAGTAAAATTTACACATTTTTCTAAATCTCAACCTCTATTTTTAAACAAAAATTCATATGCATCAGAAAATTATAAGGAAAATTGTGACTATAAACTATTACTTAAGGTAGTAGTAGGATATTCTAATCAACTTGGAGCAGAACTTGACGATATTGTAATAGTAAAATCTTTCTCTATCAAAAACTCAATCAATAAGTACTATATCAAAAATGATGAAGTTTATCTCTCGTATAGGAAAAGCTTGGAAGTATTAAAAAACGTGTTAATATTCTATGAGGATAAAGAACTAAACTTAGATTATGAAAGATATATCAAGTATTTTCTGTTTCACAGAAGGACGAGAAAATGGTAATGATATTCTTTCCCAAAGTGGCATTACCACACATTGGAAGGATATAGTAGGTTCTGATATAGGTACATGTACTACTCCTGTAAAGTTATCCTACACTGCAAACTTAACAATTGGAATGTCAACGCAACGATCTGAAGCACTAGAAAAAAAAAGAACTTGCATATTAATCTTAAAGTTACATAACCCAAGTTTTGTGCTGAAAATTAAGCTAAATGAGCAATTAATAGTAGAAAGAGTGAATACATATGTAGGAGAATCTCTCATATCCTCTATCTCTTGCAACGTTTAGAGTACATTGAGTAATAATTCTATTAAGTATCTAGTTGCTAGTATGCTTAATCCAGCATAAATACCAGCAACTACGTCATCTAACATCACACCAAACGCATTATGCATCTCCATATCTATCTTATATATTGGAAATGGCTTTATAATATCAAAAATCCTAAAGAATACGAAAGCTATGGCAAATTCTGTGAAATATGAATTGAGCATTTCTATATGTAACTTTTCAGACAGAAAGATTAAATCATGAAAGCAAATTGACAAACATACAATTATACCTAAAACTTCATCTATTACTATAGAGCTATTATCAACTTTTTCTTTAGATATTTTGCCATTATTTTTCCAAAAAGTAATAGAAATTAACCCAATTATAAAAATCAATACCCCTATTCCAAATAACATTATTACAGTTTTCCAGTAACTGTAGTGCATTACTCTAACTGCAACATATATCGGAAATCCCACCAAAGTTCCGATCGTACCGCTTGCAACAGGAAAGTATCCAACACCAAAACAAGTATTGAGAATTATAGCAAACTTATAAGCTATCTTTCTATAAATCGAAAAAATTAGTGTTTTCATTATCTGAACGCGTAAAAATTTTACATCCATTCTTTGTAATTCCTATAGTATGTTCAAACTGAGCAGATAACGTTCGATCTTTAGTTATTACCGTCCATCCATCTTTCATTAAAGCTGTTTCAGCTTTACCTACATTAAGCATTGGCTCAATTGTAATACACATTCCTTCTTCTAAAATTATTTGAGATGCATCTTCACAATAGTAATGTGGCACGATCGGCTCATCATGAAACACACGTCCTATACCATGACCACAATATTCATGCACAACTGAATATCCATATTTTTTCGCTTCTTCTTGAATAATTGCTCCTATACTAGAGAGTTTTACACCAGCTTTCACTACACTTATTCCTTTCATCATTGCATTATATGTGACTTGTGTGAGCCTTTTGGCAATAACTGGAACTGCATTACTAGCAAAATACGTACGACTCGCGTCAGCATACCAACCATCTAATATCACCGTAATATCCACATTCAATATATCCGTATCTCGTAATATCTTATCTTTTGACGGAATACCATGACAAACAACGTGATTTACAGAAGTGCATACAGATTTTGTGAAGCCGTTATATCCTAAAGAAGCTGATTTAGCACCTGCAAGTGAAATTTTTTCAGCACAAAAATCATCAATATCAGCGGTAGAAATACCACTTTTTATAAAATCATTTAATTCATCTAATATAGATGCCACTAACTTACCAGCTCTTCCCATGTACTCAAAATCCTCAAGAGAATACCTATTCATTTCTAAAATTCATATAGTTTAAAAAAATGCTCCAATAACTGTTCGGAAGTAAAACAAGCCTCTATGTTACCTATAGTAGCAACTGACATATTACCACCACCTTTCCCACCTACAATCTCAAGCATTCTATCTACAACATCTTTAGCACTAATGCTATTTTCTAATGAAACTGAGAACACATCTAAAAAGGCTATTCCTGAAATTACATTACGTTGGTATATCAAAAATATCTTTGGTAAAACATTATCGGTACTCAACTTTTTCTTAATTTCCTTTCCAGCCTCAGATAACATAATCTTAGAAGAACCTTCTATACATATAGCATAAACAAATACTTTTGTTAATTTGGCAAATAAGAACTCTCGCTTAGCAACATCAGCACTATTTACGGCTTCTCTTATTCTAAGAGTATTAATATCTCTCTCTAAAGATTTATACTCAGATTGTAAAGTCTTTATCTTATCCAGCAACTCATGAGGTTTACATTTTAAAGATAAAACACATTCTCTAATAATTTCATCAAACGTAGTAAACATTTCAAATGCAGATTCACCAGTCACACACTCAATTCTTCTAATACCCGACGCCACTGATGATTCTCCAATTATCTTAAATATCCCTATTACTCCTGTACTATTAACATGTGTACCACAACATAGCTCTATAGATTGACCTATACGTACCACTCTTACCTCATCACCATATAATTCTTCAGCTAGACTTAATGCTCCATCTCGTATAGCTGCATCATAACTAGCATTAGTTACTATAACTGGAATATTTTCTCTTATTATAGCATTTACTCTCGTTTCTATCGTTAATCTTTGTTCTTTAGAAAGTGGTACATCCGATGCAAAATCAAACCTCAATCTTTCAGATGTAACAGATGAGCCCTTTTGTATAATATGTTCTCCTAGAACATCACGCATCACCCTTTGCATAATATGAGTTGCTGAATGATTTGCGGCAATTTTTTTTCTCCTACTATAATCCACCAATAGTGTCACAGTACTAGCATTAGTGTAAGCATTACTCAAAATACTGTGAATTCGATCTCGTGGTGCCAAAATGTGTCCTACAATCTCAGAAACTACAATAGTATTTATAACTTCAAAATTTTCCCCATCTATCATGATAAAACCGCTATCTCCTATCTGACCACCAGATTCTGGATAAAATGGAGTAGCATCAAAAACTACAACATAAGATTCTTTATCTGCAATTTTATGATAGCCTATAATCTTTGCTGTATACAAATTTTCATTGTCTGTTAGCTGATAACACATCATTTTAGGTACATGACCATTTTCCTTTAGCTCCAGCATAAAATGCTCTATACTAGAACTTTGTTGCACTCTAAAGCTAGAATGAGCCTTAGATCTCTGTTTCTGTTCAGCAAGTAATGCTTCAAATCTTTCTTCTTCTACAATCATGTTTTGCTCTCTCGCAGTATCTTTTATTATATCGTATGGAAAACCATATGTATCATGTAATTGAAATACCAAATCTCCACTCAATACATTTTTCCCTTCTATAAGAAGCTTAGAAAGGTGCTCTTGTAATATTCTCATACCCACTGTTAGGGTCATACCAAAGCGCTCTTCTTCCTTCTTAATATCAATGGAAATCTGTGGATTGTGTATAAAAGAACATACTTCACTCATTCTGTTCATTACTACCACAGCTATAAGTTCCAGTACAGGTTCTTTTATTCCATGTATATGCAGGTACCTCATAGCTCTTCTAATAATTCGTCTCAACACATAACCACGTCCCTCGTTTGAAACAGAAATATTATCATGCATCATAAAACACGCAGCTCTCATATGATCAGCGATTATTTTGAGCATACGTTTAAATTCATGAGGAAGTAGACGCCAATCATCGCAATACTTAAAATATCCTACATTTTGTATTATTCTAAAAATATCACCAATAATATCCAAAAAAATATCTATGTGAAAATTATCAGTAACACCCTGCAAAGCAGCTGCTAATCTCTCTACGCCTATTCCGGTATCAATACATTTTTTTGGTAATTCTATTAGTGTTCCATCGGATAATTTCTCATACTGCATAAAAACTAAACTCCATATTTCAACAAAGCGTTCTCCATCAACACCATATTCTGAAATTGAGCAATCGAAACTTTCCCCATTATCATAGAAAATATCCATGCATGGTCCACAAGGACCGTCATTTCCCATTGACCAAAAGTTATCATTACTTTTAATTTTTAATATCCTACTTTCGGCAAATCCTGTAATTTTCTTACATAAATCAAAAGCTTCTTCGTCATCATAATACACAGATATCATTAATCTGCGCTTATCTATACATATTTCTTCTAAAAATTTCCAAGCATACAATATAGCTTCTTCCTTAAAGTAGTTGTCGAAAGAAAAATTTCCAAGCATCTGAAAAAACGTGTGATGCCGCGCAGTATATCCTACATTTTCTAAATCGTTATGCTTACCTCCTGCCCTTACACATCTTTGACAAGTTGCAACGCTCTTATATAGTGGTACTTCCGCTCTTGTAAACCATTTTTTGAACTGCACCATACCAGAATTTACAAACATCATTGATGGATCATTCGGCAATACAAGAGGGCTAGAATCAAGTACTTTATGATCAAAACTCTCGAAAAAAGATAAAAAGCGAGCTATCAGTTCTTTAGTTTTCATAGAACTATTTTAATGAAGACAGGACAAGTAATAACCGCCTCCCTTCTGCCTTAACATCAGAATCAATTTTAGAATACTCTTTCAGATCTACTTTTAAACGATCTAAAAGTTTTATTCCAAGATCTTTATACATAATCTCTCTTCCTTTAAATTCAAGTATAACCTTCACTTTATGCGAATCTTGGAGGAAACGAATAGCATTATTTAACTTAACATCATAGTCCCCTTTTGCAATATTAGGACGAAATTTAATCTCTTTAACTTCAATAAATTTTTGTTTTTTCTTTGTTTCCTGCAATTTTTTCTGTTGAGCATATTTATACTTTCCAAAATCTATTATCTTACACACTGGTGGTTGCATATTTGGAGATATTTCTACCAAATCCATCCCCGCATTTTGAGCCATTTTCAGTGCTTTTGTTAAATCAAATTTGCCAAGTAGTGCTCCATCAGCACCAACTACAGCAACGATAGGAGCAGTAATTTGCTCATTAATTCTATTACTAACGCTCATTTAAATCGACTTCTAGAAAATCAATAACATAAAAAAGAGTACAAGGAATTATACAACATATAATGTTTCTCATAAAGCAATAACTTGAGTCATGATGCTATTACATCATTTTTGTTGCACATAAGTACCAGGAGTGCAACATATTTTCAACTTATTAATCTCATCAATAGATTCTGATTTAGCTTTTTCACCGCTTAATTTATTCTCATTTAACCATTCAGCTAAATGAGTCCACCATGAACAATTAAACTTAGTGGCACTTTTATTCCAAAAATCAGGATCACTATGATACTTATCACAAACGAAATACCCATATTTCTTTTTATAAGGAGGATTAACTATCCCTGCCACATGACCAGACTCTGTCAATACAAAACGGCTCATAGCATTATTAGAACATAATAAATGAGTTTTATGTATAGCTTTCCATGGTGCTATATGATCTTCTTTTGCAGCAAGATTATATACTGGAACTGATATTTTATTTATATCTATAGTACTTCCCATACACGAGTAAGTGCCCTTTATTAATTCGTTATTCTGATAAAAGTGCCGAAGGTAGCTTTTGTGCATTTTAAATGGTAAGCGAGTACAATCAGCGTTCCAATACAATATATCGAAAGCTGAAGGTTGCTTACCTAGCATATAATTATTTATGTAGTAGTACCATAACATATCGTTAGCCTTGAGTATGCTAAATGTACTAAACATCGCATTACCATCCAAATATCCCTTTTCATCCATATGTTTTTCTAGCTTATCTAAAATTTGATTATCTATAAAAACAGATACCTCTCCAGAATCTGAAAAATCGAGCAATGTAGTCAATAGAATAAGAGAATTAATTGGATTATTCAGCTTAACTTCCATATATGATGCAATTATTGCGGATATAATGCCGCCTAAGCAGTACCCTATCAGATTAATTTTTACTTGACCTGTAATTTCCTTTACTTTATTTATCGCCTCTATAGCTCCATCTTTTATATAATCTTCTAAATCTACGTCTCTATATGAGGCATCAGGATTCACCCAAGAGATCACAAATACTGTATGTCCCTGCTCTACTAAGTATGAGACGAAAGAATTTTTTTCTTGTAAATCAAGTATATAGTACTTATTGATCCATGCAGTACATATAAGTATTGGAACTGTAAAAACAGTTTCAGTTTTAGGGTAATATCTTAGCAATTCAAACATTCTATTCTTAAATACCACAACCCCTTTTGTATAGGCGATATTTTCTCCAACCTTAAACGCTTCATCTGGTACAGTACTAATTTGCACCCAGAAATTGTCGTATTTTTCTATATCATGTAAAAGATTTTTAGCACCATTTTTTAGATTTTCACCTAATGTACTAGCAATACTTTCGAGAATTTCTTGATTATAAGATATAAAGTTAGTAGGACGGAACGTAAGTATCGTTTGCTTATAACAGAATTTTAAAAACCTCAACTCTTGTAATGTAATTGAATGAACTGCATTAGAACATTTTTGGAGATTTTCATAATTTTCTACTGTTTTTACAATACTATTAGAAATCTTGTCGTATGCTTCTAGTATATCTTTTGAGGCTTTCGAGTTATTGTCTTTCGCAAAGTTACTAGTATTAAATGGAGAATTATAAGCATTGAGGTAATGCTCTAAGAAATATTTATAAGACTCACTAACATAGCCATGTACGTGAGGGTGCAATTGAGAACTGTAGAATGCTACATTCTCTGGTATCATCCAGAATTTTCCATTTATAGCTATGAATTTCTCATAAAACACACCACCAATATCCATCATCAAGGAATTCTTACTTAACTTTGTAAGTAGCTTCACAAGAGCATAACTATATAACAGAGATGATTGATACAAATTATTTTGAAGAGTTGAGATATTACAACAATTTTCAAGGGATTTTAGAGAGTTCTGTAGGAAGAACATATAGCTCACCTAGTGGCAATTGATACTGCTAGAAATAGTGTATTATGTATAAAAAAAATATGCAAGCATATAAAAGTCATCTTACATTAGATGTAAGTATAATAATTTACAGTATACTAAGCGATTCGAAATATTTTACACCTTCAAAAGTTACTATCCTTCCTCTAGGAGTTTTCGTAATAAATCCTATCTGTATCAAGTATGGCTCTATATCATCTTCCACAGTATCCACAGATTCAGAAAGAGCTGTCGCTATACTTTCAATTCCTATTGGGGTACCTCTACAATATCTTACAAGATATGTCATATATTTATAATCCAAACTATCTAATCCTATATTATCGATCTTTAATGCAGATAATGCCTCTCCTACCATATCACGAGATATAGTACTATTTATTCCATTTTTTATCTCGCATAAATCTCTTATTCTTCTTAATAATCTAATTGAAATCCTTGGAGTACCACGCGATGCCTTAGCTATAAATTCACATCCCTCCATCTCAATAACCATACCAAGTCGCTGAGATACATTCTTCACAATTAACTCCAGTTCCTTTACTGAATAAAAATCTAATTTCAGTGGAATGCCAAATCTATCTTTCAAAGGTTTTGTAAGCATACCAGTTCTAGTAGTTGCTCCAATGAACGTAAAACGTGGTATTTGCATTCTATAAGATTTCGCAGTAGGGCCATCTCCTATAATGAGATCTATATAAAAAGACTCAAGAGCAGAATATAGAACTTCTTCCACATTTTTATTCATCCGATGTATTTCGTCTACAAACAGTACTTCATTTGCTTTTAAATTGCTCAATATAGCTGCAAGCTCCCCAACTTTGTTTATTAAAGGCCCTGACATAGCCTTAATATTCACATTTAGTTCATTCGCAATGATATGAGATAGTGTGGTTTTCCCTAAACCGGGAGGACCATATATCAGTATATGATCCAACGGCTCCCCTCTATTTCTAGCAGCCTGTATGAAAATTTTTAAATTTTCCATATTAGCACCTTGTCCAACAAAGTCTTTGAGGTATTTAGGGCGTGCATCTAACTCCCCTCTACTATCCTGAGCACTTGAATTACGAACAGGAAAATTGATTTCATCAATATCGCTTTTTTTCACAGTAAAAATCTATGAAAGAAAAGAGTAACTATTTCTACTCTCATAATCCTCATTAAAATAAAGTAGAAACATGTAAGAACTAAAATAACTAAACATAATCCAAGTAAACTACCTATAACGTAAACACTTTTCAATATCAGTATAACTATGCTGAAAATTATACCACACAGAAGTACCTTTGAACATTCTTTCAAAAAATGTTTACCGATATTTATATAATTCTTTTTCAGTGAATAAAGAAATAATACTATTATTTCTACCGTTAAAGAGATAAATGAAGCAATTATAACAGCCTTATCGTCACAAGATGAAGATAATAACATTATTATCATCACTTGCACTATAATCCCTATTGATGCTACTACTATCGGCATTACAGTATTATGCATAGCATGAAATATCGTAATAAATAGCCTTATTATAATTGCAGGAAGCACTATTAAAGCTAACATCTTTAATATTAAACCGGAACGTTGAATCGAATTTTCATCAAAAGCCCCATATCCTAAAAGATATCGTATTAGTTCCGTACTAAATAAGCAGATCCCTATGGTAGATGGAATACCAAGAGCTATACTCCAAATTATTCCTCTTTCTACAAGAAGAAACATACTTTTACTTGTATGTTTCTGTTCTTCAGAAAGCATACTAGGTATCAAAGGTAGAATAATAGTACCAAGAGTAGTACCAATTAGAGCTACTGGAAGCTGGATAATTCTATCTGCAAAGTAAAAATACGATATAGAATTCTGATAATTAGACAAATAAATCATCGTAATATAACTATTAGCTTGGCGTAATACCGCGAAAACTATATTACGAAAGAATTTTGTTTGAAAAATTTTCAAATATTGACGTGGAAATATGCTATAAGATAGCCTTACATTTTTCTTTTTAAGCCAGTATAACATCCAAATAAATTCTAAAAATCCTCCCAATACTACAGCATACGCTAGACTAAGCAATGCTGACTTTAGCTGACGATCGTATAGCGTAATCCAATATAAAACTGCAATGAGTACAAAATTTAATATTACTTGAGTAAAAGGATAATATTGGTAGAATTTCATCGAATTAAGAATGCTACCATAAAAACAAGTCAGAGACATGAAGAATGAATACACAAACATTATTCTAGATGTACTAACTGCTATTTTAGCGGTACTAGGATTACCATAAAGTCCAGGAGATACTACTTCTACAATCAGTGGCATACATATCTCGTACAGTAACAACACAATAATCGAAACAAATATCAGTATAAAATGTAATTGACCCAATAATTGCTCTTCTCCACCAATACGTCTTTTTCTTATCTCGTTCAAAGTAGGAACTAACGCATTATTAAATGCTCCATCTCCTAGTACACTTCTCCAAAAAAATGGCAATCTAAGACCTAATATGAATACATCACTTATAAAGCCAATCCCCACTACTGTACCCAAACAATAATCTCTAAGATAACCTATAATACGCGATACAAATGTTATACTTCCCAACTTTAGGGCACGACTAAACATTTTTCTTACTTGAAAAATTCTACTCTCTACTATATAGATCCACTATACTTCCTAGATACATTTAAGTCGAGTAAGAAGCACAACAACGTGACTAACCGATATTCTAAGAGTAATATACTATCAGCAAGGTTACCTTCCATGGATTATCTTACTATAGTAGTTACATTTATACTGTGTGGAGTAGGATTACTACTTCTTAGTACCGCAAGTCCAGCAAGCACACAAAGATTAGGCATATCCGAACCTTTTCATTTCTTCCATCGACAGCTTATTTTTACTCTCGTAGGTGTTGTTGTGCTCTTTGCTACAGCATTTGCAAATAGAACATTTTATACGAAAGTAGCTTACATGTCCTTCATAATAGGCCTAGTGTTGCTACTTGCTGTACTCATTTTCGGCGAAGTAGTAAATGGCTCTAAGAGATGGCTTAATATTTTGGGCTTTTCTATACAACCAACAGAACTATTGAAACCATTTTATGTTATTGTAACGGCACGTCTTATGTCGAAGGACGATTTTGTAGAAAATGCTCATTATATATTTTTATTTCACTCAGCAGTAGCACTGCTGATAGTAGTGCAACCAGATTTCGGTATGGCAATGACGTTTACTGCAGTATTTTTCATGCAACTTCTATGCTCTAATTTGCCATTTCTCAGTCTAATTAAGTATGTGTTATTCACATCTTCCATACTGCCATTAGCGTATATAATGCTCCCTCATGTAAGAAAAAGAGTAGCACTATTTCTACGTTCCGATACAGATCATCTATCGCTTGGGTATCAATCTACAAAATCGATGTTATCATACGTTAAAGGAAGCTGGTTTGGCTCTGGCTTAGGAGAAGGAAAAATAAAATATCAATTACCTGACTCTCATACCGATTACATATTCGCCGTCGCAGCTGAAGAATTTGGTTCAATTTTATGTTGTGCTATAGTAATGCTTTATGCAACAGTAGTAGCAAGGGGCATGATAAAAGCTATACGCTCCACCGATAAATTTTGTACACTAGTAATCGTTGGGTGTATCGGATATATTGCATTTCAATCAATTTTCAATATATCAGTTACACTTTCAATACTACCAAGTAAAGGTATGACATTGCCTTTGATTAGTTATGGAGGTTCAGCTATGATAGGGGCATGTGTTCTGCTTGGTACTTACTTAAATTATTCCAAGCAAGAGGTATCTAAAAAAAGAATAAATGCACATATTCATATGTAAAAATTTGCTCGAAAAATGAATGAAAAAGAAACACTCTTGAGATTTGAGCGTAATCTTCAAGAATTATCAAACCTTACAAAGGAATTGAATGAGGAGAATACTCCACTCTCTAGTACTATAGAGCTTTATGAGAAAGGGATGAAGTTATGTAAAGAGTGCTATGCCGATTTAGAATGCATAAAAAAAATTATAGAGGTACTTCAAGACAATCATCAATCAATAAGTATAACTTCTGACACTAAAGCTCTTTCCTTTGAAAAAGCATATAAAAAAATAGAGGAAATATCACAAAGTAGCACAAGTAGACTTGAAGAAGCCTTTGAAAAAGCATGTATAGTACGTGAACTGAAGGCACACTGTGATAACTTATTGAGCTCTATGAAAGTAAAAATACTAGAAACGAAATCGAATGAAGAATCGAATATCGTTAAGAAATCTGACTTACAAGATAGATATTCTCAAAGTTATAACTCTGACTCGTACGATAAACATTTATCTTAATATGAGTTGTTGCGCAAAACTAAAAAGCAGTAGTACGCTTCTGTATTCTACTGCTTTGTTGCTTGGAGTACTAGCAGGTATCACTCATATCGACGGTATACTTGTAATATCTGAGGTAGTTGCAGAAATATTTATGCGAATCTTTAAATGCCTCAGCATACCTGTGATCTGTACAGTATTAATTTCAACAATAGCTAATATAGATAACACAACTGCAAAGAAGTTTACAATTCAAGTAGTGCTATATTCTATTATTACAACATTACTTTCAGCGTTCGTCGCTCTCATACTATACATGATCGTAATGAATCAGCACAACAACAACGAAGAAGTATCAGCAACTACAAATATTATAAACAATACCACAACATACTCCCAACATATTATAAGTAGTTTTCCATCTCATATACACGAGCCTTTTATACAGCATAATGTTATAGGAGCTCTGATTATTGCACTAGCCTTCGGTTTCGGTATAAAAATCTTGGAAAAAAACGGTCAAGACAGCACTTTGAAGAAGGTTGTAAATGATATAAAAGAATTACTTATGATAATCACTAGATGGATTATAAAAATCTTACCAATAGGAGTATTTGCATTTACAGCATTAGCAATTACTAAATTCAACATTAGTACTTTAAACGAAGGAATAGTTGGTTATATAAGCGTAGTGATAGGAGCAAATTTAATACATGGCTTTTTAATACTCCCTATGTTGTTGGTTTTTCATAAAATCTCACCAATTACAATGCTTAAAAATTCAACTCTAGCTCTATCTACTGCATTTTTTTCAAAATCCTCCAGCGGTACCTTACCTATAACAATGCAAGTTGCTGAAAGTAAATTAGGTATAAGTCATACAGTCACTAAGTTTACACTACCATTATGCACAAGCATTAACATGAACGGGTGTGCAGCTTTTATATTCACCACAACAATATTTGTTATGGAAAGTAACGGCATTCATATCTCTTTTTTAGAAATGGCACTTTGGACTGTAATAGCCACAATAGCCGCAATAGGAAATGCAGGAATACCAATGGGTTGCTTTTTCCTAAGTTTCAGCTTTTTATCAGGTATGAATCTCAATATATCATTACTTAGTATTATACTACCTTTCTATACTATACTCGATATGATAGAAACAGCGTTAAACGTCTGGTCAGATATTTGTATCACAAAAATTATAGATGTAAAAAATAGAGCAACACATACTGGATAAATTCCCATGTAGGATAAACCTTTTACACATGATAGTTCTCTGAATACAAATTTCCACAACAGAATATATTGATTTTTTCAATCATAGTGTATAGCTTACGGTGTATGTGTCGCACGATATTAGTGTTTTCGTCCGGCAGGAGGAGTGTAGCTCAACTGGTAGAGCGTCGGTCTCCAAAACCGAAGGTTGGGGGTTCAAGACCTCTCGCTCCTGCCAATATTCTGTTAATTATGTTAAATATGGCAATTACATCTTCCACCATACTGAGCTCTCAAATAGCATATGATTTCGTACTCCCAAGTACTGATGGGAAGATATATGAACTAGATGATATAGCACTAAGAAAAGGTTTTGTTATAGCTTTTATATGTAATCACTGCCCATATGTAAAATCTATCATAGAAAAGTTGGTAACACTCAGTAAGGATTTAGCGGATATCGATATTGGTTTTGTTGGCATTAATTCGAATGACGAAACTGAGTACCCAGAAGACTCGTTTGAAATGATGAAAAAATTTGTAGAAGAACATAGTATAAATTTCCCGTATCTACATGATCAAAGTCAGGAAGTAGCGAAAAAGTACGGAGCTGTATGTACCCCTGATTTCTTTGGATACAATTCAGATAAGATGCTTGTTTATAAAGGACGTTTAGACGCTTCTCAAAAAAACAATATACATGATGCAGAAAGAGAGTTATTTAATGCCATGTGGGAAGTAGCTCAAAGCGGTAATTTCACCGGTACTCAAAACGCTAGCATTGGTTGCTCCATAAAATGGAAAAAGAGTGCATAATTGCTACAACCATGGCTTGAAATTGTAAAAAACAAAAAATTTAGATTTAAAAAATTAATAATACATCTTTTTAGTATAGTAATTTTCTATTCTTACCAAAGTAGCATTTTAGTTATAAGATCATCACAATAACGAAAAGATAATTCTTTTATTTTTTTAATAATAAATTAATATATCGTTCAAATATTTAGTTAGATCAATAAACTATTTTATTAACACTTATACGTCTCTCGGGAAATGACGTTTTTGAGGTAATATTCTTTAATTCCGAAAGTGGTAATATTTCATTCACTATATACGCCATCTTATTATTAAAAATTTTATATCTTCAAAAGGCATGATAGATAAAAATTATCAAAATTCATATTCACTATAAATTCAACACCATCACTTTTATCACAATAAAAAAATACTACTATGCTATCAGAGTGATATGTTTAGCGACATTTTTAGGCGATTATCACAAGTGGAAATAATATGTTTTTAAAAAAGTTTTCTCTTGAAATGACGTTCTTTTTATTGTAGAAAGGACTAGAAGAAATTAAAGTGACAATTATTGCATATTCATAGTAGCATGTTATCATATACAGAGATTACGAAGTATTCATCTTTGCTAAAAAGTGAGGATTACATGGGAGAAATACAGATTTCTTTTTTTAAACAAGTGCTACTAAAATGGAAGGAAAATATATTATCTCAGCGTGCTGATAATTTTTCACAAAGTACGGCATTAAATTCTTGCACTATTATTGCAACAAACAACTCATTGATTTTAGAAATAGATTCAGCTTTGGAGAGGATACGTGAGGGAAGTTATGGCTATTGTTATAAAAGTGGTAGAGAAATTGGACTTGAGCGTTTACTTGCAAATCCTCTTGCAACTCTTACTATAGAAGAACAAGAAAAGGCAGAAAAGAACACTAAAAATAATATTAAATATTATACTGTAGTACAATTCAGCTCAGCATTACATGAAGCTGAAGAAGAATAAAAGGATATTTTTTAACTTTAAAATAAATAATCTTAGGAATGATTTTTACATAATCTTGATATAAAAATATTAATTAATTTTTAATACGCTATTACATTTCAACACCTCTTCCGGATCGCTAGTAAATGATCCATCAGACGTCTGATACCTATCACACCCTTGCCCAGCTATAATAAGTATATCATTTTTCTCCAGTAAATTAAATCCGTATTGTATTGCTTCTTGCCTATTTGCTATGGAAATCCCATTAATACAAGTTGTCATTATTTCCTTTCTAATATTGCCTGGATCTTCCGAACGTGGATTATCATCTGTAACTATGCAAATATCAGCATATTCGTGACAAATTTGCCCCATAACACTTCTTTTAGTTGAATCTCTATCACCACCACACCCAAATACTATAATTATTTTCGAATCTGCAGCAAAACGATCACTACGTACCATAAAATTTTTCGTTTCAAGTAAAAGAGTTAGTATTGCATGTGAAGTATGAGCATAATCTACTATTACAATGGAATCGGTATTATTTTTATGACACACCACTTCACATCTTCCGGGCGGAGCTATTATATTTTGAATATTTTTCGCTACAGTATTAATTAATTCTATAACATCATCATCATTCATAAATGACGCCACTAATAAGCCAAATGCACATGTTATATTCTGTATCTGAAAAAATGGTAAAAAACGATGTAAAAAATGTACTATATGGTTACATACTTTAATATTAAATGTTACATCTTTACTAGGATTAAATTCTCCGATACTAATATCAGACTCTTCATTTTCCCCATAAGTAATATATCTCACCCTATCGGTACATAGACAATCAACTATCTTAGAATAGTACTCTACATCCCTATTCAGTACGATATACTTATCCGTATTCGTAATAAAATCCTTCAGAAAATTTACTTTTGTGGAGAAATATTCTTCTACAGTATGATGATAATCTAAATGATCTGAAGTGATATTAGTTAATCCTAAAGACTCAAACACCACTTCATTTACTCGTGATTGTGCGATTGCATGACTTGATACTTCTAGTGTTGCGTATTGAATACCATTAACGCTTAAATCACGGAGTATTCTATGTAGAGTAAAAGCATCCGGCGTTGTAAGAGAACTAACTTCACATTCGTAAAAATTTTTCATAGTAAATTTTGACGTTTCGGGATGAAATTCAAATATCTTTACCCCTATTGAACCTATATATCCTACCTTGAGAAATTTTGCAGCAAGCATTTGAGCTAAAAATATGCAAGTAGATGTTTTTCCATCAGTACCTGTCACACCAAATATCTTAGGTTGAGTATATTCATAAACACAAGCGGCAATCTGACTCTTTATTTTATATAAGTCGTCAGTAATATATATTATTTTTTCATGCTTTACATCGATACTCATTAGATCATCAACAAGTCTCGTGAAATCATTAATATTTGATGGATTGCTGATGATAATGTATTTTATGTGTGAAGCTCTCACATGCTCAAAAACGGCATTATTCCTATGCTTACTAATACCGTACTGAAAAAAATAAATGCTACTATATGCATTATTATCATTTTTTATTGTTGCTATAATCTCGTTTAAATCACATATAATACGCATATTCATTTCAACTTCTAAAAAGTGGATATGTATTCCTTTACTGTGATACTAACATCAAAGATATTAAATGTCATGGCTTCCATGGAACATAGTATCTTGATTTCTAATTTAGAAAAAGCATTATTAATGCAACGGACGTGTTGAATTTTATAGATTATAGCAATTACATATCGCGCAGTGTACTCGCGTGCCTTCTCAAAACTCTTATAATGGATAGGGTACCTAATGCCGTATTAATAGAGATAGAACGCATTTATAGCTTAAGTGTCGGTCTGAAAATCTCTCTCTTGATTTTTTCTGGAATTTTGAAAAACAAGAAAGCACATACATTAGACCTTACTATATCTTACTTCCTTCACAATTTCAGAGCATTATTTGAAAAACATGATTTAGATAAACTTCTGAATCATCCTGATCTGTTAATACTGAGTGGAACGTACAACGATAAGCATTGTTCCCCTAAAGTTATGGAAGGTATATTTATGGAAGATGTAAAGAAAATATCAAACTTCATATCTCTTGCACCATACGATAAGAAAAAAGTGATATTTATTCACGATATCTCAACAATTACTACTAACGCAGCCAATGCTCTTTTAAAAAATATAGAAGATGCTTCACCAGACACCACAATAGTGATAACTATGTCTAAGCGTACAACAGTACCAGAAACAATCTTATCTAGATGTGTGATTTTTAAATTTGTAAGTACGTCATTGAAAGACGCTAGAGATTCTATGGATTCTGAGGTATTCAAAAAATTTGAGATGATATTTAATTTATGTGAGGGAGATCTTAATTTTGTAAATTACGCTATAATGCTTTTGCTTGAAGATTGTAATGCTGGATATGCAGGTACTGTTGCTAAGAATATCATATTTACTATGGAAATATATTCTAATGAAGATACTGATTTCCCCAAAGTTCTTTGGAAAAAAGCTGAAATATTGCTGAACTTTTTAAGAAATTTCATTAGTAAAGTAAAAATTGAAAGAATATTGAAAGAGGAAAGAATGCTAAAGAAGACGATAGTGTTCTTTACTCATGAGATATTGATAGAATTTTCATGTAAATTATTTAAAAACGTAGAAACTACCACAAATTTTGTATTGCAGATGCAAAATACCACAATTTCTAAGATATTAAACGATTATATGACTCTTTTAAGCTTAGAGCATGAAGACTTAGACGAACATGTGATGCTATACAATACCGCACATAAATGCGCTAAGATATTAGAGAAATTACTATCACTGCGAAAAAACACGCCTTGAAGTGACATAAAGAGATGTTCATCAGGTAACATATGGGACGACTCCATATGTTAGCCTGAAGGCCTGTTATTTTAGAAAGAATAGCCCATTCCTAATACAATCATCGTGTGCTCTTTGCTTTGAAAGTTAAGATTTTTAATTCCTATTATCTTTTCTGTAGTATCAACATTGAAGAGCTGTCCTCTTTGGACAACTTGAGCACTATTAACAGGTAAACAATATCCTTGAGGAGATACTCCGTAATATTGAGAGTTTTGGTCAAACTCCACCTGTTTTGTAGATTGCCTAAAAGTAAATATCGAAGAATTTATCGGCAAATCTCCATTTAAGTGCAAACTCAGCACTCCTAAAGAAACTGTTAAACCACTAGAAAATCTCGTTTGTAACCCTACAGCATAACTCCAGTACGGCGAAATTTTTCCTTTAGATATCGGACTATTATATGATGGACCGATATTTTTCGCTTGTATTATGCCCTTTCCGCCGTTTATAGGACTTTTACATTGTTCATCATTATATAATTCACCATATATGGTACTTTCTTCGAATTTCGAAGTAATGTTACTACCATGAAATTTAAGATAAGTATTCGCCATTCCAGTACTCAATTGAGCATATGCTCCAATAGCACATTCGTAATGATCGACAAGATATAACACGGAAAGCCTACTATTAAGACCACACTGTGATTCATACAGTGCAAAACTCAAGTAGCTAGATTCTGGAGAACTATATCGCATAGCTCCTTCTGCTCCAATTCCAAATATTACTCTCAAATTCTCATTTTTAGCAATAAAATTGTATCTTCCTGCAAGAGTAAAGTATATCTGAGAAGCATTATTTAGTTCTATATTTTGCTGTTCAGACGGCTGATAAAAATTATTCCTATAGTAATATCTTGGATTATATTCTGAAATATCAGCACTTCCTCTGATAACATCGTCAGTTCCAAATTTTGTACCAAACATCGCCTCCAGATCTATTTTCCCAAATAAACTTTCCTCCCCTTCTTTCACTTTCTTTTCTCCGCCAAAATACTTTTTCTCAACTGCCATCTCTATAATGGGTGAGTCAGGGGATTGCGATGCCTGAGAAGCGGTAGAAAATTTACTCTGCATCAAGAGATAACATCCAAAACATTGGAAAGATATCAGTGCTAATTTACTTACGTATCTCATACGTATAACATGTTAGTTAAAATTATTCGTAAATAATATTGCCATATAAGGAAAAGTAAATAACGACTTACAGCCTCTTAACAATAGAATTGTCACAATGGAACTTTTTGATTTTTTAAAAACTACTTCACTCTATGCATTTCAAATCTATGACTTTGAGATACATTTTACATCACTCGCACTTTCCATGTTCTTGAGTGTGTTCTCTGTAATTGTAGTACTTGGCGTGTATATGTTTCCGGCATGGAAAACAACGGTATCAAAAGACGATTTTAAAAGCAGTATAGCTCTAAAAGAGTGGAAAAAAAAAGAAATGAAGAAATTTATCCCTCATTACCCTCAAATAATTTGTGAAACGATATATGAGTTTGTAGAAGAGATAGCAAATGGTACGATAGGTAAAGAAGATACAAAAAAATTTGTGAGCTTTGGAATAACACTGTTTACTTTCATACTTTTTTGCAATGCGTTGGGCATATTCCACTCTATTGCCCCTGTCACAAGTAATTTTTTAATCAACTCATATATCAGTATTTTTTTATTCATGTCCACCACTGCAATAGGAATACTGAAAAATGGATTGAAGTTTGGACGTTTATTCTTACCTAAAAACGTTCCATTACCTTTAGCACCTCTACTATTTTTAATAGAATTCTTCACCTATTTTACCCGTCCTATCACTCTTGCTTTGAGATTAGCTGCAAATGTTATTGCTGGTCATATTATAACAGGAGTGGCAGTAAATGTTGTAGCATCTGCAGATGTTGTACTGAAAATATTACCATTTGCCGGAGTCGTATTACTTAATGGATTTGAAATTTTTGTGGCAGTATTACAAGCGTATATATTTACCATGCTATCCTTTGTATATCTAGGCACAGTAAAGGATGTAGATCATTAAACTACATAAAACTTGCTCTTGATATTACTACATAAAATGCTATAGAGTACTGGCTGTAAGTCGTTCGTAATGAAAATAGTTTTGGCATGACACTGCGTAGGATTAGGATAGCATTAAAGTCCTTCGATGAGACATTGATACAGAGGGCGTCAATGCAGATAATTTCTTCCGCTCAGTCTAACGGTGCGTCTGTAAAAGGACCAATACCGCTACCAACAAGAAAAAAGATATTCACCGTCAATAGATCCCCTCATGTAGATAAAAAATCTAGAGAACAGTTCGAATTGAGTTGCCATAAGAGAATGTGTGATATATATGTTACTTCAGAGGCCATCGTAGGCTTAATGGAAGCTTTTAAAGCTCTTGAATTGCCTGCCGGAGTCGAGGTTTTTATTAAATAATTTTTTGTTTTTTTGAGTGATTGATGTTTTCGTAATAGTGCAGTGTGCTTTGGTTATTGCGATGCTGTTCATCACCATACTTATTTCTCACCCTGAAAATTCTGGAGAACTGGGTGCTGGATCTAATGATGGTAAGGATCAAGGAATGACTGGAGTAGCTAAAACAATGCTGGTCTTAGGATGCATTTTTATGCTTAATACACTACTTATTTCTAAGCTTTCTATCGTTATGCACTCTCCCAATAGTGCTTATGAGAAAGACTTTAACGATATGTAATTTCATAGCGTATTTATTTGCATATATAATTCGCTATGCCATGTTTCGCTTTTTCCGTGGTTTTTGTATAAGTATTTTAGGATTATGATAACATTTTGCGGTGTAACTGTTGCGATGCCTAAAAGCAGTTGCGACGGACTGTCAGTCCTTTCTGAATATTTATCACATGAAAAAAGTGATGTAATAGCTATATTGATCAATGGAATTCCTTCAGACCTTAGTTCTATAATTCGAGAAGGTGACGTTATCGAAATAATAGAACCACATCAACAACTTGGATTAGATATTATTAGACATGATACAGCTCATATTCTTGCTGAAGCAGTAAAAGCTCTATACAGTAATGCAAAAATTGCTATAGGTCCTGTGATATCTGATGGTTTTTATTATGATATAGACTTACCTTTCTCTATATCCGCTGATGATTTACAGAAAATAGAACAGGAGATGCATCGCATTATTAGGAAAAATCAGCCTTTTATTAGGGAACTCACTACAATGGATGATGCGATCTCGATATTTGAGAATTTACAGGAGGATTATAAAATAGAGATCATTAAAGGTATTCAAGGTGAGTTGTCGATATATAAACATGGTGAATTTGTAGATTTGTGCAAAGGACCTCATGGGAATAATACTTTGCACCTTGGACATTTTAAACTTCTTTCGGTATCTGGAGCATACTGGAGAGGAGATAGTAAAAACAAAATGTTGCAAAGAATTTACGGAACTGCTTGGAATACAGCCGAAAAATTAAATGAGTATCTAGCTCTACTAGAAGAGCAGAAAAAAAGAGATCATAGAAAAATCGGAAAAGAGATGGAGCTTTTTCATCTATGCGAGGACTCTCCTGGTATGGTATTTTGGCATCGCGATGGCTGGAAGATATTTCAAGTATTGCTCCAATATATGAGAAGCATGAATATCTCTCATGGATATGAGGAAGTTAGCACGCCGGAGTTGTTAAGTAGTGCAATATGGCAAAAATCTGGACACTGGGATAAATTTCGACAAAACATGTTCGTTGCAAATGGATTTGATGATGAGCTATTGTACGCTGTAAAGCCAATGAGTTGCCCAGGATGCATAGAAATATTTAAACATAAATTTGACGGAGTAGTGAGTTATAGAGAACTACCAAAGAGAATTGCAGAATTTGGAAAAGTACATCGCTTCGAGAGTCATGGTTCTTTACTTGGGCTAATGCGTACTAGAGCTTTTACTCAAGACGATGCTCATATATTTTGTACTGAGGATAATATACTAAGCGAAGCAATGGCTGTATGCAAATTTGCAATGCAAGTATATCATGATTGTGGATTTCATGCTGACGATTTGCAATTTAAGCTTTCCGATCGACCAAGTTCAAGAGTGGGTAGCGATGAAAGCTGGGATATAGCAGAAAAATCTTTAGCTCAGGCTTTAGAGAATATGAACGTTAATTATTCAATAAATAAAGGAGAGGGAGCATTTTATGGCCCTAAGATAGAATTCGTACTAAAGGATTGCATGAAACGAGAATGGCAGTTGGGTACATTGCAAGTAGATCTCAATCTTGGATTGAGGCTTGGTGCTGTATACGTCGATAGCAATGGAGAAAGAAAGTATCCTGTTATATTGCATAGAGCTATTTTTGGTTCTTTCGAAAGATTTATAGGAATATTATTAGAGCATTATGCTGGTAAATTACCATTATGGATGGCACCAATACATGTTGCTATAATATGCGTCAGTGAAAAATTTTCTCACATGGCTGAAGAGGTAATGAACAAGCTTATCAGTAGTGGAGTAAGAGCTATACTAGACTTAAGTGATGAGACAGTCGGATATAAGGTCAGACGTAGTATGTTGAAAAAAGTACCATATATTATAGTAATAGGAGAAAAAGAAGTGCAAAGTGGTCTAATAGGTTTAGAAAATCCATATACTAAGGAGAAAGAAATGCTATGCCTTGAAGAATGTGAAAAGTTACTTTGTAAATTAATAACACATAAAATCTAGTTATAACTAGTTCAGCTATAAAATGAAGTAAAAGAGTGATTTCAAATAAGCCAAATGTATTCGTAATATTGACTTTAAAATATATTCGACTCGAAGATTTTTTTTTAAATAACAAAAATTAAGTAGGAAAGTTGCATTCAGGTTCTTTTATCAGGTTTTTCAAAGTATTCTTTTTTAGCTTAGGAAGTAATTACATAATGGCGTAGATCTATGTGCAATTCACAACAATAAATTTTAAAGCCATTTCAATTAAAAATACCTATCACTTTCTATTTGGTAAAAAAGCACATTTTACAGTAAATTTCCTCACCATAACACCTCTTTAAAGCAGTCAGTAAGATAATAAATTGTAAAAACGTTTTTTTTCCCATAACATTAACTATCTACTATTCCGCTATAAAATAAGAACACCTCAGAAAGAACTTTTATCCTTAGTTTAAGCATGCTTTTATTTACTATATCTCATCTTTTTCGTTATCACATTTTGAAGTTCTCAAACTCATATATCATGAAATGATAAGTATTTTTTCCTACACTAATCTATCTTGCAAAATTACAACTACAACTTTTATTATAGAATAGTTCATACTACATCTTTATAACTATCACTGAAACCATTCAATTATTAATCACATAAATATCAGAATAAAAAATCTCAATTTTTAAAATTATTAATAAAAGCTCATTTATTCTTTAAGTAAGTTTTAATCTCTTCTTCATAAAGAATATTGTAGAAATACTACTTTATGAAATTAATAATTAACTCTTATTATATTATCTAATTCTCTCACCATAAAAAATAACACTATCATTACTCTTATGTCCTCCCAGGAGTAGTATTATTTTTCTTAACAATAGTAACATCTGATTTTTTACTAACATTACTTAACCCAACTTTTAACTCTAAAAGTTTCTTTGTTGCCACATTCATTCCATTTTCTCTCATTCTATCCAATGCAACTCCAATTTTCTTTGCAAAGTGCTTTAATTTTTCTTTTGTATCATTTAACAATTTAATCAAGGTAGTTTTTTTCTTTAATGCTACACTTGAAGGACTCTTTGCACCATTTTCTTTAATATATTCTTCTACAACAACATTAAGTAGCTTCATAACATCATCTTTTGGTTTCAATTTTTCATTTATCTCATGCTCTCTTTCATGCAATAAGAGAACTTTTTGAGTCAAAGCCTCGCTATCTCTAACAGTAGCAGCGCGTATATCACGCCTTTTTTGTAGTAGTTCTTTATCTCTTGGAGTTAATTCTCTCTTCTCTTTATTTTTACTATTTTCTCCTCTAGTCGGTACTTTTTTCCGTTCTATACCTTCTTCAGGAGCATAAATATTAAGAGCATACTTTACTTCCTTTAATAAATTTAAATCTTCACTTATCTGAGCAAGATTATCTTCTACTTGTACAGGTGGAATATTGACAAAAGCATTCTTTGCCGCTTTTTGATGTGCTTTTTTCGTATTATTCATTCTCATCTTTTCTATAGCATTCTTCGTCTTCTCTATTTTTTCATCAGAATTAATAAACTCAGAATTGTACTTTTCTACAAGCTCAGATTTTTCTTTGAAAGATTTCATTTCATTTTCAACTATCTTACCTTGCTCTTTCAATATCTGTTCTTTTATATTTTTTCTCTTTAACATAGCTTCGGAAGTCTTAGCTATTTTTTGAAAATTTTCCTTACTATTGGTGAGTGCTTTTACTTCTTTATGAGTTAATGTGTTATTTTCTAACCCCTGTATAGTACTTTGATATTGAGCAATTAATTCATTTGTCGATTCCGCTAATTGCATTGCACTTTTAAACAAGGTGTTTTCTTGTTCAGAATTGTTTAATGGAGTATTTTCTTTATTATTCATTTTCTAAAATATATATTACTTATTACAAAATATATATAAATTTTATATAAATAAAACGAAATGAGCAATGCTTTTTTATAAAAAAGAAAAATTATATTAAAAAAATAAAGCTAATACTACGTACCTTTAACGCTTTTTTGAATTAACAACATATGGATTTTCGCTTATAGAAAGTATTATATTTACAGGATTACCTAAAAGCTCAAGCTTTGAAGCTATTATATTTCTTATCTCTTGCATCTTATACAGTGGAGGTTTTTTATTAACAAAAACTTTAAATGTAATATCACTCTCATGCACAATATATTTCACTCTTCCAATTCTGTTATGTGCAATTTTCCACGTAGCACAAGATAAAAATGGCATCAATTTTCGATTGAGAAAACTGGTGGCAAATTTTTTCTTTCTCGCCCTAGCAACGGCTAATATATAATTAGACAATTCCCTTTTTACCACTTTAGAGTATAAAGCTGAAGTAAACAGGACTACGGGTAAAACTAATGTATTAACTTTCTCTTTCATTATAGAAAATACTTCTTCACGCAGTTTTCTAACATCATCCACAAGATCCATCTTATTTACCACCACAATTAAACCTCTTTTCTCTTTAGCACAAAGTTGTATGATTCTTAAATCTTGAACTTCAAATAACTTTTCCGGATCTATAACCATTATCACAACATCTACTTCTCTTATCGTAGAGATGCTTTGATGCACAGAAGCTTTTTCTATATCTTCTTGAATATTAGCTCTTCTTCTTATTCCTGCCGTATCATTTAACTGAATTAAAATATCCACCCCATCAATAGTCACAAGCATCTCATCAATGACAGTATCTCTTGTAGTATGAGATATAGACGATGTTATCGAGCGCTGCAGCCCAAGTAAATTATTAAATAGAGTAGACTTTCCAACGTTTGGTCTACCAACAATAGCAATCCTACATCGCTGAGACGAGGAAACATCATCTTGTATTAAAACATCATCTTGCATAATCGTTTTATCAGGCAAAAAACCACATTGTTGCATCAGATCCTTTAACGCTTCAGACAGTGCTATAAATCCATGCCGATGCAAACTAGAAATTGAAACAACAACATCAAAATAAGATATCTGGGAAAAATCTACATTATGAATACCGCCAATATCTGACTTATTTATCACTACTATCACGCGTTTTTTCATACGATATAGTAGTGCCGCAATCTCTGCATCGATAACATTAGTGTAATTCGCACCATCCATTGTAAATAATATGATATCCGCTTCATCTATCGCTTCAAAACATTTATTAACAACTACCTTATCCAGTTCTTGCTTATCCTTTGAATTTACCGAATAATAACCTGGAGCATCAAGCAACAGAAATTCCAAATCTCCTAAAATTACCTGATGTTTTCTAATATCACGCGTTACAAATAGCTCATCATAAACAATTGCAAGTTTTTTACGACATAAAGCGTTAAAAAACGTAGACTTTCCAACATTAGGTCTACCAATAATAGCAACTTTAGCTAGTGCACGATTTGTTGTATCTTGAATCATACCAACAAATTACGCGAATACTGTACGATAAGCCACAGAATACTCCTATCAGTTTTATCTAACATTAACTTGCAAGCTGCGCTAGCGACTTTACATCTATGGTAGCAGAAGGTCCATAAGTTACAGAAATATGACATTTTTTTATATAAATACCTTTACTTGCTACCGGTTTGGCTGTAACTAAAGCATCATATAACGCTTTCATATTTTCGGACAAGGCTTCAGCTGAAAAATTAAGTTTTCCTATTGGAGCATGAATAAGAGCCCCCTTTTCTACTTTAAATTCAACCATTCCATTTTTGATCTCTCTTACACGTTTCGGTACATCATGTACAACAGTCCCTAATTTCAAGTTAGGCATCAAACCTCTAGAACCGAGTTTTTTAGCAACTTTCGCTATAGTCATCATCATTTTCTCTTCACCAACACAGACATCAAGCGAACCAAGATCTATCTTATCAGCCAAAATCTCGTCTATGAGAGACTGCCCACCAGCTACTGCTGCTCCAGCCTCTATTGCTTCCGCCTTATGCTCATCATTTAGAATAGCCATCACTTTTAATTGCTTACCAAGTCCCTTTGGTAAAATTACAGCTCCACGTACCATTTGATCTGAGCGCTTAGGATCAACTCCAAGCAATATACTGCATTCCACAGTCTCATTGATCTTAGCACTAAATTTATCTTTATATTCACTGAGAAATACTGATATCGCCTCCTTAAACGAAAACGACTTACCTTCAAATATTTTACTAGCTGAGATGATACGCTTTGAAACTTTTCTTGACATACTTATAACGACTATAAGAGAGCTTTTTCTTTCACGCTCAGAGTACACCGATATAGTAAGATTGTCAATTATCAACACATATTCTCATAAACGATACTACTCTTTCTATATTGCACAGATCTATAACTATATCTTTAACCTCAAAGCCTTCATTTTCAAAGATTGATATTACGTCAGTAGCCCTATTATAGCTTACCTCTACAATAATTAACCCTTTATCTTTGAGGAATTGTTTAGCATTTGCGGATATCACTCTATAAGCTTCTAAGCCGTCTTTCATATCAGTAAGACTAATCTGTGGCTCAAAATCTTTCACCTCTTTCGATAATTTATACCATTCAAAAAAAGGAATATAAGGAGGATTAGAAATAATTAGATCAAATTTATGATATAAATTTTCTGTATCGAACCAATTACCTTTTAGTAAGGTAACATTTTGAGGAAGAAACAGAATATTTTCTACATTACACCTTGCAACTTCCAATGCACCATCACTGATATCAACTCCTACTCCACGTACTTTAATATCATTCTGTCTTTGAAGGGCCATAGCATGTAACTCATTTAACACCGATATCAGGACGCAACCACTACCAACACCCAGCTCTAATACATCACATATCGAAGACTTTCCCCCGCTCAAAACGACATCCGATATATTTATTACGTACTCTACTAAAAGTTCACTTTCTGGTCTTGGTATCAAAACATCACTATTAATATAAAAGTCATTTTTCCAAAACGGCTTTCTATTAATGATATATGCTATCGGCTCTCCGGCTTTTCTTCTATTAATATAAGATTCAAATTTATCAATATATCTTTCTGACAAATTTATCTTATCAAATCCACGTATAAACATTTCAGTATAATCATGAATGTCAATAGCATGAGCTAACAATATCATAGCATCCACTCTTGGATTTTCATTCCATTCTAATGATAACATTATAGAAGCTCGCTCTATCATCATTTTCAAATTTTCTGCATTATTATGAGACATATTGTATAAATATTTTGCAGATGATATCGTAGAATTAGCGTACCGAATTCAGTGTGTTTATGGAAGAAAGAGAAAAATGTGTAGATACAATTATAGATATTGTAAATATTATCGACACTTTCATTTCGAATAAAACACTTAGAAATAGCATAGAAGATAGTAATATTTACGAGAATCGAAGAACAAAAATTACTCAAGTTATACTAGAAATACTAGAAATGATGGGAGAAGGCGTAGTTCTATGCAATACATTATTAGAATGTATGAAGTTAATTAGCGAACACCTTAGTATAATATTATTACTTGGACACTATGACACAAAACTCCCTGAACAAAAACTACGTGATATAAAACAGAAATTAATTAACACACTCTTACACCAATTTAATTTTAAGGTGCAATTTCAAATTCTAAAAAGAGTAAGGAGTATAATGAAAAAAAATATTGAAAAGATACAACAAGAATCAAACATCGAACATTTAATTAAGGAATTAAACGTTAATGATGGAGGCTTAGATAGATATACAAATTTTAAAATACACGTATGCCTCAAAACGAGTAATAATCAGACAACATATAGTAGCAAAGTTATCGATACTAATGAGCTAATTATCAATACTACCTCTAACAACGATAAAATTATAAAACCAAGAAA
This sequence comes from Candidatus Fokinia cryptica, assembly GCF_034359305.1. Taxonomy (NCBI): domain Bacteria; kingdom Pseudomonadati; phylum Pseudomonadota; class Alphaproteobacteria; order Rickettsiales; family Candidatus Midichloriaceae; genus Candidatus Fokinia; species Candidatus Fokinia crypta. The sequence continues at coordinate 709,410 of NZ_CP110343.1, forward strand.
TTAATCCACGTTAGAATGTGCACTTCCAAAATGCACAATAACACTATATTCAGAAGGTAAAATATAATGAATTATTGCTTTTGGCCGTAAATCTCTCTAGTTATCTTAGTGTTTTGAAGATTGTTTTTTTCTTGTTAGTGTTTTCGCCTTTCCCTTGGAAGAAATTTTACTTTTGTTAAACTGCTTCTTGTCTATGTATAATAACAATTTTCTAGCAGTATCCTCTATATACAGCATAGATTTTTGCCCCATTGAACACCAAAAGGAACTCGACAGCATTTTATTGAAAAACATGATAGCTTACAAAATATTAAATAAAACTTTATTATAAGTGACTTCGAATTTAATTATAAAATTATATAATTTAAATATCAATCCATGATCAATAATTTAGATCCAATAGCATTTCACGTACTAGGTTTCGATATATATTGGTATGGTCTTTTTTATGGCTTCAGCTTCTTAGTATGCTCTACAATGATGGGGCAACTTCTTACTTTAGACGTAATTGGCACAAATGAGATATCGTTTAGCAGTAAGAGTTCTACATCAATACTGAATGGCAAATATGGCGATCGATTACTAATACTTCTCGTGATCTTCATAATACTAGGTAGTAGACTCGGCTATACTATTTTCTACGCACCTCACTGGTTTCAAAGTGATATTTTGTATATCTTTAACACAAGGAGCGGCGGATTGTCACTACATGGTGGATTAATAGGAGGATTTACAGGAATATTACTTTTCTCCTTTCTGATTCTACTAAATTCCAAGAACCGCTATTACAAAATCATATTGAGATATAAGAGTAATAAATTTACTTCTAATGTTCATTATAGCAAAGCATTTTTAGCAAGTTTACTCTTAGCATTGAGCATTTCAGACGCTATTGCAATATTCTGCCCTATCGGATTATTACTTGGTCGCATCAGTAACTTTATCAATGGAGAACTATATGGCAGAGTTACAGAACTACCTATAGGTGTTATTTTTGCAAAAGTTGACAGCTTCCCTAGACACCCTAGTCAGATATATGAAGCAATATTAGAAGGTGTTATTCTTTTATTTATTACAACTAACCTCGCAAAAAATACTAAAATTCTTTCGTATAATGGAATGATTTCGGGAGTAACTTTAGCATTTTATTCAGTATTTCGATATCTGTGCGAATTTTTTCGTGCACCTTTGGATGGACATGTAGAATTTATGAATAGATTTATCACAAAGGGACAATCTTTGAGTGTGTACTCGTTATGTATCGGAGGAGCAGTGATTCTCTTCAGCATAATTTTAAAATTTGCAATTAGGTGCGGTAAAGGATAATGATCATCTTAAAATACATGCATATATCATTAAGCATATACATCCATAAGTACACACTACTTCATGAATATCACAACTGAAGAATTCTACTTTCACTTACCTCACGAGTTGATAGCTCGACACCCAGTAGAACCAAGAGACAGCTCCAGATTATTACACATGAATAAAGAAGGAATGCTAGAAGATCTATACTTTAGAGATGTAATAAAATTACTAAAAAAAAACGATGTATTGGTACTGAATAACACGAAAGTAATCCCAAGTATGCTCAAATGCTGTATTAAAGAAAAGAATACAAAAGTAAGAGTTGATATATTAAAGCACTACAATAAATGCAATACACTGTATTGTGACGCACTTATAACGCCTAAAAAACATTGTCAGCAAAATGTAATACTAGAATGCACTAATGATAATACCACTCTCGAACTATCCATAGAAGAGGTTGAAAAAAACATCACAACTTTAAAAATACTAAGTGATGAAAACTTCCATGAAATAATGAAAAAATATGGAAACGTTCCTCTGCCACCATATATAATCAAAGCTCGTTCCAAGTACAATACGATAGAAAATCAAGAGACCGATACAGAACATTATCAAACGGTATATGCGAGACATGATGGTTCTATTGCAGCACCTACCGCTGGTTTACATTTCACTGATACGCTACTCACAACAATATCTGAGATGGGAGTGCAAATATGTTACATTACTCTACATGTCGGATTAGGCACATTCCTACCAATCAATACACCATTGCTGAGCGAGCATAAGATGCATGAGGAAATTTTTGAAGTCACTCAAGATACCATCAATACTCTTCAAAATGCAAAAGAACGCCAGTCAAGAATTGTTGCGGTAGGAACCACAAGCGTAAGAGTTTTAGAGCACATAGCACAACATAACATATCTACTGCAAGCATAGGTACAACTGATATTTTTATTTCTCCTGGATATAAGTTCAAAACGGTAAATTCCATCATTACAAATTTTCATATGAGTAAGAGTACGCCGCTAGTATTAGTATGCTCTGCTGCGGGAAAAGAAAGAATCTTCCACATGTACAAACATGCAATCGAAAACAAATATAGAATGTTGAGTTATGGAGACGCATGCATGATAGATATCGTAACTGCCGAATAAAGGTGTTTTCTCACTTAAATAAATAATGTAGTAAAATTGTAGTAAAGTACTGATTTTTATTATATAATAGAAATATATTCAATATTATCGTTATAGAGCTGATTTTTATAAGAGTAGTTTTATAAACGAACCACTAATGATTTTAGAGCTTTATAAAGAAGTATCCTCTTTCTTAATTTTTAATTAATTTATATGAAACAAAGTAGTAGTAAGCAGCCTAACATCAGCAATATAATGACAAACTTTCCAGATACTAATAAAGAATCAACATTTGGATTTGAAGAAGAAGCATATTACTTAAGATTGCAAAATGAAGAATCATACGTAAAACAAATGCAAAGAACTCTCGAACAACGCATTATGAAGAGAGCTATCGATTTATACGCAACAAACCACAAACTAGACAAAAAGGCTCTGTACCAAAAATACATACCAAAGCCTACAGATGACTGTATAGCAATCATAAAGTGTAATGATAGTGAAATAATGCGAGTAGAATTTGACACTCCTACCGATATAGGAAACAAAGAAAATCCAGAACCGAGAATGTTAGAGTTTATCTCTTCTGGAACAGGTATTTTGACTAGAAAGAGTTTTTTTAGTGATAATAATATCAAAAAAAATGCTGAAGCAATTGCAGTATTCCCCAATCTTTTGGAGCATGCAATTCAGCGTGCAAATACAGGAGATGAAAAACAAAGTGCTAGAGTTACGTATCACGGTAATAATGATAAGTTTTCGATAGAGATAAATCCGAAAATGTTACGTATACTGGAAAAAGCAACTTTTGTAGGAAATATCATCAAAGGAGAACCACAGATCACTGCTGCAATACCACTAACTAGTGCAAGAATAACTGACTATACAAATTATTCTCAAGTCAAAGATGAGAACTCTGCGCGAGGACAATACTGTAAAACTCCTGCTATATTTTACTGTTTTAATGATTTAGAAAGTGCAATATCGGAGAAAAAAAGATCTACATTATTGAACGCTCAAGTTAATTATGGGAGATTATACAAAGATAATGAAGTAATAGCGCCATTTTATAACAGTACGGACGATAAATATTTAGGAAGAGAGATAATAGCTTACGATACAATAATAAATACCTTAGATTTTTCAGAACAAGAAGGATTATTGAAAATCCTGGAAGAAAGTAAAGAAAGAATAAAAGAATGTAGGGGGAAAGCACAAGCTGTAGATAATAAGACTACTGCATTTGGAGGAATTGAATATAAAATAATGTTACCAACTCTAAATGGAGTACTCAAAGAAAAACGTAACGGTAATAATGACATTTTTAATATCAAGGATATAATACAACAAACCAAAATTTCACCGATGCTGCAGCTCGAATTTCAGCGGTTCCCACAACAAGAACAGTTCCAACAAGGGCAGCAATTTCAGCAGTTCCCACAACAAGAACAGTTCCAACAAGAGCAGCAATTTCAGCAGTTCCCACAACGACAGCTGCTCCAAAAACAAGGACTACAACAAAAACAAGGACTACAACAAAAACAAGGACTACAACAAAAACTGTCGCAACTTGAAACAGAAAAACGAGGTCTTAATAAAAGATTACAAATACTTCAAGAAATACAAAGCTCAGTGACACAAGATAATGCTCTTGATAAGATCATTTTGGAGAAAAAAATAGATATAAGAAACAAAACAGAAGTATTAAAAGGACATGAACACGATATACAGAAAACAGAAATAGATATAAAAGAACTTAGAGAAAATGCAAAAGCATTTACAACAGATATAGCAGCACTTAAAAAAGATAACGAAAAATTTGCAAAAGATATAACAGAGAAACGAGTACTAATAGCAGGAAAGAGACAGCAGTCTACAAAAAATAGTATTCAAAATAAACAACAACAGTTAAATAAGATACAAACTGAACATACAGAAATAAAAAAAATGGAAGAGACAATACGAAAAAACAAAGTAAAAATAGAAGAAATAGAAAAAGAATTGGAAAAGAAGCAAAAAGAATTGGAACAGAAGCAAAAAGAAGTGGAAAAGAAGCAAAAAGAAGTGGAAGTTTTAATATCTAGAAAAGTATGTACAGCGCAGGAAATAAAAGAACTAGAAAATGAAATATTATTGATAAATGAAAAAAAGGTGGAAAGCCCAGAAAAAATTAAAAGTGAAATCGATATAATAGAAGCGGAAATAAATAGAAACAGAATAAAAATTATTCGAAATAAAGCTCTGTTAAAAGTTCAAAACATTATGAAAAAAGTAACAGATACAACAAAAACAGAAGCGACACCAATAAAAAATTTAAATTCAAAGGGGAAATCGATACAATAGAAGCGAAAATAAATAGGAAAAGAATAAAAATTATTCGAAATGAAGCTCTGTTAAAAAATTCAAAACATTATGAAAAAAGTAACAGATACAAAGAAATAGGAACGACACCAATAAAAAAGATAAAAGATAGGTATCGCTATAAAAACTTAAGAAGCAAATATCCAAAAATCATTATTACTATTATGAGGAATTGAAAAATTCACTTCTGTATCAGTATAATAGGTAAATGTTAATTGTCAGCTTATACGAAAGTGAAAAAATCATCTGAAACTACTCAACAGAATCAAGAATATTATAATGAGGAAATAAAGTACTGTAATGAACGAATAGAGTACTACAATGAACGAATAGAATACAATAATGTAAAGTACTATAATGGACAAATAGAGTACTATAATGGACAAATAGAGCACTATAACGAAGGAGTAAAATTCTCCCAACAACAGGTAAAATACGCGGGAGAACAAATAGAGTACTATCATGAGGATATAAAATATTCCCAAGAACAAGTAAGTTACTTCCAACAACGAGCAGAAACATCTCAACAACGAATACAGGAGATTCAGCTACACATGCAAATGCTTCAGGAGCAGAATTTCCAACAGGAACTTGCTACATATTCCGATGTTTACCTTAAAGTAGTGAAGTTTTACATGTTCTTCATTAATAGAATGGAATATCAGAATGCACAGACTATTATCTCGTATTTCAAAGAGGCTTCCGGAATGATATCTCCTGCACTTTATCAATCTTATATGCTGCAGGAGTTGTCGGACTATATAGATCGTATTCGATGTGCGTATGATTTGGAAGATAACGTTGAATCAGCTCTTTTCTATGAATTTACTACTTTGTTAGAACAGATACAGAGTACAATATCTTTTCATGAAGATGAACCAGAGGTACGTCAATATGCATTTGCTATGTACGTATTTCTCAGGGCTTTTTGTAATTTCACTGATGAAAATGAGCGATTTCCAGAAGATGTATTACAAGCAATACATGAGTTCCGTGAACAAAATGAATCTCAGGTATTGCAACAGCAGATACAGCAAAGTGAGAGTCAGCATATCCCTCTAGAACCTCAACAACAATTGCAGATGCTCCAGCAGTTAATAGTTGATGTTCAACAAGAGATTGCTGAACATCAGCAAGAGATATCTGAATATCAGCAACAAATACCTGAATATCAGCAACAAATAACTGAATATCAGGAAGAAATACTTAAATATCACCAACAGATACCTGAATATCAGCAACGAGTATCTGAGTATCAGCAACGGATATCTGAGTATCAGCAACAGATAACTGAATGTCAGCAACAGATACCTGAATATCAGCAACGGATATCCGAATATCAGAAAAAAATATCTGAGTATCAGGAAGAATTAGCTCTTCAACAGCAAGAATTACAGCAAGATTACGACGAAGACGAACAACTTGCCGTACAGCATGAAGATGAGCAATTTGCGGCACAACACGATAATGAAGATGAGCAACTTGCCGTGCAATGTTCATTCGAGCTGAACGATAACGACGTGTCACAACAGTACAACAATACTCATGATGAATTTTAGTAGATATCTCATAACAAGAGCCTGTTACTAATGAATTTTAGTAGATCTAGATAGAAGAAGAACTTATTATTACGACAAAGCATACTTACAATATCTTTATTACTATCCGGAATATATGAAAAATTCGTCGCAGCATGGAACAGCTCAACAACAAATAAAGCATTACCAAGAGGAAATAAAATTTGCTCAAGGACGAGTAGAATTCTCCCAAGAACAAATAAAATTCTCCCAAGAACGAGTAAGTTATTACCAACAACAAGCAGAAACGTCTCAACAACGAATACAGGAGATTCAGCTACACATGCAAATGCTTCAGGAGCAGAATCTCCAACAGGAACTTGCCACGTATTCCGATGTTTACCTTAAGGTGGTAAAGTTTTACATGTTCTTCGCTAATAGAGCGGAATATCAGAATGCACAGACTATTATCTCATATTTAAAAGAGGCTTCTAGGATGGTATCTCCTACACTTTACCAACCTTATATGCTGCAGGAGTTGCCGAACTACATAGATCGTATTCGGTGTGCTTATGATTTGGAAAATAATGCTGAGTTAGCTCTTTTCTATGAATATACTACCTTGTTAGAACAGATACAGAGTGCAATATCTCTTCATGAAGATGAACCAGAGGTACAGCAATATACATCCGCTATGTACGTACTTCTCAGAGCTTTCTGTGACTTTACTAATGAAAATGAGCAATTTCCAGAAGATGTATTACAAGCAATACGTGAGTTCCGCGAACAAAATGAATTTCAGGTATTAGAACAGCAGATACAGCAAAGTGAGAGTCAGCATATCCCTCTAGAACCTCAACTGCAACTGCAGATGCTTCAGCAGTTAATAGTTGATGTTCAACAAGAGATTGCTGAACATCAGCAAGAGATACCTAAACACCAGCAACGTATATCTCAATATCAACAGCGAGCATCTCAATATCAACAGGAAATATCTGAATATCAGCAACTACTATTCGAATATCAGGAAGAATTAGCTCTTCTACAGCAAGATGACGACGAAGACGAACAACTTGCCGTACAGCATGAAGATGAGCAATTTGCTGCACAACACGATGGTGAAGATGAACAACTCGCGGCACAACACGATAATAAAAACGAGCAACTTGCCGTACAATGTTCATTCGAGCTGAACGATAACGACGTGTCGCAACAGTACAACAATACTCATGATGAATTTTAGTAGATATCTCATAACAAGAGCCTGTTACTAATGAATTTTAGTAAAGATAGTAGAAATAAATAGAACGAGAAAAGTAAAAAAAATAAGAGAAATGATGATGCGTTAAGAGATCAGAATATTATAATGAAAATACGGCAATAACCTCAACAATTGCTATAATCGATGCAATTGAAAATCGCTCTTAATAGTTAAAACTACTACAATAAATTCCTCATCGTAAACCACTACTTTAAAAGTATAGTAATCAAGATATTTACAACTTCTCTATAAAACGTAACAACTAGCTACATCACTATCATGGTTGAAAAATTTACTTTTACGTAAGTATAATTAAGCTTAAGCATGTATTAATTATATCTTATACACAAATGCAACATTCATCTAAAATTTATCAACAAGACTATCGTGCACTAATAATTCGATGCCATCAACTAATAAAGGAAAATAGTAAAAGACTGGCTTACAAACGGGAATTGCTAGAATCATCAGTACAATATGAGGCTTTTTTGCAAGACAGGATAAACATATCTCAGCAACAAATACAAGAAATTCAACTGCAAATACAAACGCTTCAGGAACAACAAAATCTTCAGCTAGAACCTCAACAGCAATTGCAAGCACTTCAGGAACAACAAAATCTTCAGCTAGAACCTCAACAGCAATTGCAAGCACTTCAGCAGAAAATAATTCATATTCAACAAGACCTCTCTAAAGATCAAAAAAATCTTTCTAAATGTCAAAAAATCGCATCTGAATGCCGTGAAGATATAGATAAATGTCAGAATGAGATGCTTGGACGTGAACATGAGATGCTTGAATATCAGGCAATACATTATGAAGCTGTTAAAGAAATAATTCAGCATTACCAAGGGTACGAAAGAGTCTCTAAACATCGAAGCACAATCTCTAAACACAAAAGAATACACGATGAATTTATAGAGTATAAAACTGAATATCTACAACAGATAGAGCAGCTTCAAGAACTTATAAATCAACATCAGTCTGTAATACCTAAAGAACATACTTGTCAAAAATACATAGCTTACTTACAAGGATTAACATCTGAATTGCAAAAAATAATATCTCAATATTATGCACAAATATCTACATACGATTCTGTAGTATTTGAACATCATTATTATGGAATATCTAAAGATGTTAATGCTCAAATAGCCAAATATAAGAATAGATTATCTGAACTTCGAAAAGAGATAGATGCAATGAAAAAAAATATGAACCATATGATAATACTTGTAACTCAAACCATAAATGAAGAGCACCAAGAATTAGATCTTCAGCAGCAGCATGAATTATATCTTCAGCAGCAAGAATTAGATCTTCAGCAGCAAGAATTAGATCTTCAGCAGCAGCAAATACTACAGCAAGATGACGACTACGAAGAGGAACAAATCACTATACGATTTTGCGACGAAGATGAACTACTTACTAGACAACTTTATGATGAATATGAGAAACTTGTTGCACAACTTGACGACGAATACGAACAACTTGCTGTACAACGTGACGATGAAGACGAGCAACTTGCCGTACAACGTGACGACGAATACGAACAACTTGCTGTACAACATGAAGATGAGCAACTTGCTGTACAACGTGACGATGAAGACGAGCAACTTGCCGTACAACGTGACGATGAAGACGAGCAACTTGCCGTACAACACGATGATGAAGACGAGCAACTTGCCGTACAACACGATGATGAAGGTGAAGAAGAACAACATAACAATACAGACACAGACGAATTACTTGCCCTACAAATCGCAGTGCAACTTTCCGATGCAGATGATCAACTCGCTGTACAATGTTCATTCGAGCTAGACGATAACAACGTATCGCAACAGTATAACAATACTCATGATGAATTTTAGTAGATACTAGAAGGAGAAGAAAAGACACTAATATTTTTACCTAAATAAAATCGATGCTGCTTACAAAAAAGGCAGCATCGATTGTGAAATCTTCATCATAAATCATCCACAAAAATGTACAATGATGCACGATAATCGGAAGCTTCATTTCTAAGGAATCTAAGAACTAAACATATCATAATAACAAATTGAACAACTCACTTTTATGTGATTATAATAAGATATGTATTAATTATTATTTACGTATAAATGCAAAATTCACCTAAAACTAATCCACAATCCATAGAATACTATCATAACGCAATAGAAAAATGCCAAGAACTGAGACAATTCTACCAAAAGCAGATGCTAGACTATTTGCAGCAACTCAAAGATAATATTCGCGAATACGAAAAGAATATTCCGCTTTATGAGTCACTGAAGAAAATTCAATCTTCTTTAACTCAAAATCAGAATGATATACTTACATATCAACGCGGAATGTTTAACTTTCTGTGGTCACCACACTCACCCAACTTCACCATTCAGCAGAATCAATTACATCAAAAATGGATGTTGGTATATTACGAGCAGCAAGAATTGTTTCGGATACAACAAGAAGAACTTGAAGACTTATGTCATGATGTGAAAAAACTTCAACTAGCACAGGTTGACCAAAATAATGAGCAAAAAGAAGATTTTCAGAAGCGTATTAAGCAGCTGGAAAAATTACGTAGAGAGGAATCTGAATTAAAGGACTGCCAGCGTACGGAATTATCTGAAAAGCAGGACAAAGAATCATATATAGAGGACTTCATGAACAGGCGACGTAAAGAAATGGAAAATCATAAACAACAGATACTGTTGCACCAAACACAGATAGAATCTGCATTGCAGGAGTTCGAAAAAAATATTAGTAATCAGCTTCACGACTATGAATATCAGGCTAACTTTTATACATTACTAAACGAACTGCAATCTTCTATAACTTACCATCAGAATGGGATACTTCAAAATCAAGAAATGGTATCTCAATTTCTCAATAGTTATAGATACATTTCTATCGCTGATATGGAAAGATTACGTCAAGAATATGCATCGCAACTTCAGTTGCAAAATTCGCATGAGCAGCAGCAAGCATTAGATGCGAGGAGGAAAGATTTAGAGACGGAGCTGGAAAGTCTTCAAGAAGCAAGCATGATGCAGGCACAACAAATAGACGTAGCTGAAGAAAATGAAGAACGACAATATGACAAAGCTCAGGAACAACGAAAATCACTGCAGCAGAAGAAAGAGGAATCTAGTAATGGTTATATAACATTCTATCGTAAAGCAATACAATCCTTCCAAGAAAGAATCAAAACCTATCAAACCAAAATACAGGAGAAATTGGATTATTTCGAATATCATTTTAAGCAACTTGAATTCTGTATACAGAACTGTAACGCGGTAAATATAATACAATCTTTTAATAACTCTCATAATTATATACTTCGATATCGTAATTATATACTTCAATATCAGAGTGAGATATTGCAATATCAGAGTGAGATATCTCATTTTCTGACGCAGCAACAAGCATTAGAGCAACAATGGAGATTGGAACTTCAGCAATGGCAAACATCGTGTGAGCAGCAACAGCAAGCATTAGATGCGAGGAAGCAAGCATTAGATGCGAGGAAGAAAGAACTAGATATAAAAATCGCAGTGCAACTTTCCAATGCAGATGATCAACTCGCTGTACAACGCGATGATGAAGGTGAAGAAGAACAACATAACAATACAGACACAGACGAATTACTTGCCCTACAAATCGCAGTGCAACTTTCCGATGCAGATGATCAACTCGCCGTACAACGCGATGATGAAGGTGAAGAAGAACAACATAACAATACAGACACAGACGAATTACTTGCCCTACAAATCGCAGTGCAACTTTCCGATGCAGATGATCAACTCGCTGTACAACGCGATGATGAAGGTGAAGAAGAACAACATAACAATACAGACACAGACGAATTACTTGCCCTACAAATCGCAGTGCAACTTTCCGATGCAGATGATCAACTCGCTGTACAATGTTCATTCGGATTAGACGATAACAATGTGTCACAACAGTATAACAATACTCATGATGAATTTTAGTGGGACTCACATAACAGAGAGTCTGTTGCTAATGAATTTGAGTAGATAGGCAATTTATTGCTCACAAAGCATACTTTAGTCCTTACATGTACAAAGTCGATGCTGCTTACAAAAAGCAGCATCGGTTATGAAACAGAAGATTAAACCAAAAACTACAACATCGTAATGATGCTAATTAATAAGTATTGCATATTGCAAAGATTACAGCATCTTAATATCTACTACTTCTTTTATCGCTCCTACAATCGTTATCAAGCTAATTCCGTTTAAAGAAGTATTGATGCAACTTAACTTCATCATCATGTTCAATGTAGACTATCTCAGCATCTCTTAATTTTTCTAAAATTTCAGCTTGTAGCTCATACTTAATCTTTGATTTCCATATTACAATTGCGTTATTCTCATCATTATATGTTGCAACCCTTACATATACACCACTATTTTTCTGATTATCACCTAGAAAAGATGATAACACCTTCATCTTATGAACATCAGTGATAAGAAAAATATAACTTTTTGGATTATCATAAGCATTTATTTTCTCTACAGATTCTACTGTAATTCTCACACCAAAGTTATCTTTCCTCATTTCCACATTACAAACAACTACCTCCCCTTCAACTAACAGATCTTTCTGCATCAATAAAATCTCATCATCAAAAATAGATACATCAAGAAATCCCGTTTCATCACATAATTGCATAAATGCAAATTTTCCCCCTTTCTTTCCACTAGATGATCGTATCTTTAGCGACGTAATTACACCTGCTACTTTTGTAGTAACTTCTCTTTTATCACCATTTTCTATTCTACATATTATCTCCTCTATCTCGGATATCTGATTTACGAAAGATTGTTGCAAATCCTTTCTCCATATCTGAAGTGGATTCCGCAATAAGTAAAATCCTAACGCATGATACTCGAACGTCGCACATTCATTATCAGTAGGTTGAGACACTTTTACAAAACTTTCTAAATCTTCGATTGTCTTTTTTTTATGCGGAACTTTTTTAAATAAACTATTTTGCTTCAAATTAGCGGCTGCAATTTCTGATTGACACTCATTTTCTTTCATAAAACTCTCTATATTACACAATAATTCTTTAATATTCGGATATAATTCAACAAACACACCAGCTTTTATCATTTGCTCCATATTTCTTTTATTAAGCTCTTTATTTTTGATTCTATCCATAAAATCTAGTATTGATGTAAAAAGACCGTTCCTTTCTCTCTCAATACATATCTCCTTCACTAATTGACTACTCACGCCCTTTATTGCTTCTAAACTATATCTTATTTCACCGTTCTCTACCCTAAATTCTGGATAAGAAAAGTTAATAGATGGTGGTTTAATTTGAATCTTCAATAATCTAGCTTCATTACAATAAAGTGCTAACTTATTAGTTTGCATAATATCTAAATTCATCAATATGCATAGAAATTCAATTGGATAATGTGCTTTAAGATAAGCAGTTTGATAAGAAATAATAGAATATGCAGCAGCATGAGATTTATTAAAACCATAACTTGCAAATTTATTTACGGTATCAAAAATCTCCGTCGCATTCTTTTCATCTAATCCATTTTTAACAGCATTTTCGATAAAGATACTTTTATGTTTAGCCATTTCATTTTTATCTTTCTTACCCATTGCTCTTCTCAGTAAATCAGCTTCACCCAAAGAATAATTCGCAATTACCCGTGCTATCTCTATTACTTGCTCCTGATATATTATGATTCCATATGTATCTTTTAAGATATCAGCAATTTTAGGATGTATATATTCTACTTCTTCTAATCCATGTTTTCTTCTGTTATATGATGGAATATTAGCCATTGGACCAGGTCTATACAAAGAACTCAAAGCAATTAGATCATCTATACTATCGGGCTTTAATCCTTTTATCGCTTCTTTCATACCAACTCCTTCAAACTGGAATACACCTACTGTTAAACCTTTAGCAAGCATTTCAAATGTTTTAGTATCAGTAAGAGATAAATTATCAACGTCTATTTGAATACCTCTATTTTGCTTTATAATAGTACATGTTTGAGCAATCACTGTTAGCGTTTTTAAACCTAAAAAATCAAACTTTACTAAACCTGCTAACTCCGTATATTTCATACTGTATTGTACTAATATCAAATCAGAATCTTGAGTCTTACATAACGGTACATTACCAAGTAAAGTAGTGTCAGATATCACTACGCCAGCACTATGCATAGATACATGTCTGTGCAACCCTTCAAGTTTCAATCCAATCTCTATTAACTTTCTTACATCATCGTCAGTTTTTTTCATTTCTTGAAGACTTTTATCTATCTCAACTGCGGTAGCTAGATCAATAGGATGAGCAGGATTATTAGGGATCATTTTACATATTTTATCCACGACACGATAAGGTATCTGCAAAACACGCCCTACATCTCGTAGAACAGCTCTTGGTTGTAACTTACCAAACGTGATAATATGAGCGACTTTGTCAGAGCCATACTTCTTTTTAACGTATTCTATTACTTTGTCTCGCCCTAATTGACAAAAGTCTACATCAATATCTGGCATACTTATACGAGCAGGATTTAGAAATCTTTCAAAAAGTAAATTAAATTTTATAGGATCCAATGCTGTAATATTCAGTGCCCAAGCTACAATTGAACCTACCGCCGAACCACGACCTGGCCCTACCGCAATACCATTATCTCTACTCCATTCAATAAAATCCGATACCACAAGAAAATATCCTGAAAACCCCATATTACGAATCATTTCCAACTCATGCTGAAGTCTTTTATAATACAGAGATTTTACCTCTTCTTCCATTTCGTCAATTTTCTTATTTAAACCCTCCAGAGTTTTTTCATGTAGTATAAGATCTTCACATTCTCGTGAAGCAAAAGCTGGCAATCTTGGAGAAGATGGCTGTGGCATGAACGAACATTTTTGAGCTAGCAATATAGTATTTTCAACTGCATCAGGTAAGTCAGTAAAAAGACTTTTGAATTCAGTATATGTTCTAAGAAATTCCCCCTGCTGTACTATTTTCCTATCTTTTGTAGCAACATAAGTTCCATTACTAATGCACATTATTACATCACACGACTCCGCATCAGAAGGACTTATATGAGTTGCAATACAACTTGCAACTACTGGTATATTATTAAGAGCACCAAATGCAACAAAAGCATTTTCTATTGAATGATGTATATTCCCTTCAGATCTCGAGATTTCTATATAAACATCAGCTTTATTCAAAGAGAGTTTTAGTTGTGCAATAACATCACTAATGATCGTTTCAAAAACTTCACTTATTCCATTTAAATTATCCAAAAAACTCTTATCAGACGTCCCCCAAAGTACGATTAAGCCTTCAGAATATTCACTAATCTGCTGTAAAGTTAAATTACGTGGCACTTTATCATCTATCACTGCTAAAGCTATTGCATCCGATTCATTGGCTTTTCCTATATCCATATATAGAAGACTCGATAAAATCGTGAGATTCTTCACTCCTTTTTCATTAGTTGCAATAAGGACAATTTCTACCTCTGCAATATTAAGTATTAACTTACTTAGTGAAACCTTTAACGTAAGACCTGGAATATATTGAAGACCATTCTTTTTCGCCAATAATGAGTATTCTAGCATTCCAAACAAATCATTTCTATCCGTCACACAAAAAGCTGGAAGTTTATGTTTTATGCAAAATTCTACTACATCCTCCATCCTTATATTGCTCTCACCAATTGAGTAAGATGAAAATATTCGAAGAGGAACATAAAAATTTTCAAACATATATTGATCACACGTATTCGAAATGGTATTGATATTTTAGTTGTGAAATGCTCAACAATATACATTGTGTACAACAGTTATGAAAAAATTTCTCTCAAATAAAGCCTCGTTATTATTTTTAGTTTCGGCTCTTGTGCCATTTGCGCTAGTTGGGTGTTCTGAAAATAAGAAAGAAGAGGAAAAAACAGTACAATCCGAATCTTCTACTGAGCACTCTCATAGTGCCACAGAACACGATTCTACAAGCCATCAGTCTGGTTCGTCTGATACGTCTTCTTCTAGTAATGAACAAACACCTAGTAGTGTTAGTAGTACCACCGAAGAAGGTTCTTCTACATCTAGTACAGCAACTTCTGAGTAGTTCAGAGGGTACTAAAAATACCAAAAAAAATGTTCAATCGGAATGGGGGTGTTTTTTCCCTCCCATCCGGTTGCTTTTTTTATGTTCTTCTTTTTCGTTATTATTCCGTTCTTGGCACTTATTAATTCGTTCTTGACACTTTTAAGTGCTTTGTTTTGCGTGATTTTTTATCCTCGATCGGCAGTTAGTAGAGTCAGTGATTATTTGTATTCTTTACACCTAGGTATTCGATAACTGAATTTCAGTTTTCGGTTCTCATCGTTTCTGAAGTTTATAGACTTCTCCATACTAGGTTCTTATTAAATCAAAAAGCAGACAATAATATATTTATTATTATCAGCACTTCACTATTGAATACTCTTTAGATAAATCAAACACAATTTCGCTCAATATTTTAGGCTTATGAATATTACATACCAATAAGGGTAATCCGCCATCTCTTGCCATGGTCATAGCTGTAGAGTCTGCAATTCCTAATTTTTCTTCTATCGCTTTATCGTAACTGAGCTCTTTATATAGTATAGCATCAGGATTTTTTCGAGGATCAGAGCAATATATCCCATCTACGCCCGTACCTTTTATCATTACATCACATTTCATCTCCAAAGCTCTTAACACCGCTCCGGTGTCTGTAGTAAAGAATGGATTTCCGGTTCCACCTGAAAAAATTAGCACTCTTCTTTTTTCAAGATGTCGTAATCCTCTTCTAATAACATACGGCTCAGCACATTGCGAAATAGAAAGAGCAGATTGCAATCTACTTTCAATATTCAATGAATCAAAAACGGATTGTATTGCTATTGAATTCATTACAGTGGCAAGCATCCCCATTTGATCACTTCGAACCCTTTCTATACCTATTTTAGAAAGAGTTGTGCCTCTACATATATTACCACCACCTACAACAATACAAATACCAATACCTTTAACATGTATTCGTTGAAGATCTTGGCATATTCTTAAAATTGACGCAAAATCCCAAATGGTATTTGCATCTTGACCTCTTAATGCTTCTCCAGATAACTTTAGCATAATCCTCTTATATGGCACGGCATTATTTTGATAGAGAAGAAAATACACCTAACAAGATGGCATATTTTATGAGTGGTGTAAATACTTACGTTAAAGAAGTACTTTATTATAGTAAATCATATTACAAATTTACATTACATCAATTGAATAAACAGTAGCTATAATTCATAGCTAATAACTGCTTTTAGTTTTAATTAGCTACTAGTATGGCGTTTCGTATTTTTTCTCCTTATAAACAGATAAAATACTTTATTCGATACAATGAAAGAAGGATGTAATCCTATACCAGTGAAAATCACTAAACTTTCTAAAAGATTCAACAATATCAAGGTATTAGACGATATTAACTTAGAGATACATGATAAGGAAATTTTAGGATTAGCTGGCTCATCCGGTAGCGGAAAATCAACATTATTAAGATGTATTCAAGGATTAGAAAAATGGGACGAAGGAATAATTGTCAAAAATGGTACAAGCGGATTTGTCTTTCAGGATTTTCAACTATTTCCTCATAAAACTGTACTGGAAAATCTTATATATGCACCGATAATAAATGGAAAAAAGAAAGAAAGTTGTATTATGAAAGCTAATACGCTATTAAAAGCACTTGGTATTGCTCAAAAAGCTGATAGTTTACCGAAAATTCTTTCCGGAGGACAGAAACAAAGGGTAGCATTAGCACGCACTCTAATGCTTGATCCTAGCATTTTATTATGCGACGAACCTACATCCGGTTTAGATATAGAGAGTATCACTGATGTGATAACCGTGCTAAGACAGGTATACGATAATACAGGCGTATGCATGATACTAGCCTCTCACGATCAGCATTTTTTATCACAAATTACTACTAGAACAGTAGTACTGAAGCATGGAATAGTATAATCAAGATATCATTTATATATAAAAAACATGCACTGCTATACACCACATATACCAGTACTTATCAAAGAAGTACTAAATTATATGATACATACTAATACGAGCATTAGTAATATTGAAGATTGCGTATTTTGCGATGCAACCTTTGGAGCTGGAGGACATACCTCAGCTTTAATAAAAGAATTATCAAGCTATAAAAAAAAAGGATTATTCTTATGTTCTGACAGAGATGAGCATTCAATCGAATTTTTCGAAAGATTACACAAAGACACCTCTCATTCTCATAAAATGAAATTTTTTAATGTCAAATTCAATAATTTGAATGAAATACTTAACACTACCAACCTTTATATCAACGGAATGATGGTAGATCTTGGATTTTCATCTATGCAAATTGATAGCCCTGATCGTGGATTCTCAATCCAAAATGATGGACCGCTACTTATGACTATGGGATTAAATGATAAAAATGCAAGCGATATACTGAATTCTTTATCAACAAATGAATTAGAAAAAATACTTAGAATCTATGGGGAAGAGCCACGAGCAAAGGAAATTGCTCATTCAATATTTCGATATAAGCAAAGAAAAAAACTTTCTACAACATATGAGCTAAAAAGTATTGTACATGAAGTTTATAATTATAAAGGAAAATATAGCAAAATAGATCCAGCAACCTTAACTTTCCAAGCACTTAGAATACATATTAATCAAGAATTATATCAGTTAATGCATATAATACTTACCGCCGCTTCACATATAGCTATTAATGGACGATTCATAGTCATTACATTTCACGGCTTAGAAGATATAGTAGTAAAAGCTATTTTTAGGAGCATTGTTCGAGAGCAACATCTTCCATTAGAAAATAAAATAATAAGTAATCTGAATAAAAATATCTTTTTATTAGATGCAATCAGCAATCAAAAAGAACTCGAAAATGAAATAATACGCTCTACCAAGCAATACAATAACAGTATCAATCATAAATCTTTTTATATGCTAAATAGTGGAAATGTGATAAAAGCTACTCACAAAGAAATCAAAACAAATAGGAGAGCAAGATCTGCTAAAATACGCATCTTAGAGAGGATATCGTAGCGTTTTATGTAAAAAAATAAAACTCTTTCTAATTTACTTTACTACTTTTCTATGCTACTTGGTTATGTGATTGGGGTGTAGCCAAGTGGCAAGGCACTGGTTTTTGATACCAGCATTCGGTGGTTCGAATCCATCCACCCCAGCGAATATTATGTCTTAGGGTTTGATGGAGTTGATGAAATCCTTCCATGTAATAATGTTGGCAGTATTGTGTTGTAACAGCATAAAATCCTTCTCTTTGACTGCAATAAGCCTTTTAGGACTTTTAAGGTACTCCACTTGCAAGGCAAGTATCTCTACTATTTCTTTCTCATCTTGCACCAGTTGAATGAGTTCATGCACTTCATCTTTCCCTTCTTTTATCATGTGCTTAAACAGCACCGTCAGTATCATACACAAAAGAGTAAAAAGTATTAAAATGATATGAGATTTAATATTTTCGTACTGCACTTGCTTCATACTTGATTATAATGCACAAAAGTAGTACAAATTTTGATGGAACGCAAGGCGAAGTAGCTCAGTCGGTAGAGCAGCGGGATCATAATCCGTGTGTCGGGGGTTCGAATCCCTCCTCCGCCACCATATCATTTCCCATATTATAAACATGTAACTGTGTGATGCTGAATAGAGTGGAGCTTTGCAACTTCCGTAATCATAGACTACGTAAAATTACTAGCAACTCACCATGTAACATCATACTAGGTAAAAATGGTTCAGGGAAAACTTCTATTTTAGAATCGATATCTTTGCTGTGCTCTGGACGAAATTTACGCGGTGCAACATATATTGAAATGCTATTTAACTCTACTATCCATTTTGGACATTCACAAATTGAAAACGAACTTGAAATAAATCCTGACACTTGGCAAGTAAAGTGCTCTTTTGAATCTCAAAACAAAAACACGCTCCCTAATAATATTGAAATAGAATATACAAAAGAACAGATAAATAAAATAATCACATTAAATGGAAAAAGAATCAAAAATATGTCCGAATTAAAGGGACTATGCTCTTTTATCTACTTAACGCCCAAGAATGAGATGATATTTGCTTGCAATGCTTCCGAACGTAGATCGTTCTTTGATCGAATGGTACATGGTATCTTTCCATCACATGCATCATTGTTATCACAATATAACCACCATATAAAATCTAGATTACAAATTTTAAAAGAACCACATGATGTACTATGGCTCGATGCAGTTGAAAATTCATTAGCTAATTTAGCAGCACAAATCACCTTAAGTAGGATGCATTTCATAAAGCTAATGCAATATTCCTATAATATGATATTTAGTAACAATTCTGAAGCCGATTACCTTAAAATGTTCTTTTCAGAGCTTCCACTTATCAATCTCACACTAAAAAGCCAAATATTAAATGAGTGTGGAAATCTTTCTGAGCATTATCATAATTCCGAATATATAAATAGCACTATTTTTTCAATATTAGATAACGTAACAAAACTCATTGATAAAACACTGATATCTCACATTCAGGAAAAATATAAATCTGCAAGAAAAGAAGATGCATTATTAAAAAAGAGCACATTTGGCTCTCATAAAGAAGATTTTACAGTATTCTTAAGTAGCAACAAGTTTGATGTTAAATATTGCTCCATCGGAGAACAAAAACTATGTACAATGGTTATGCTACTCACATACGCAAATTTAGTACGCAACTTGGATGTGGAAAATGAACAGCCTTCCAGCAACATAATAATGTTATTGGATGATGTAATATCGAGGCTAGATCAAAAATACCAAAAAGCACTTCTCGATGCTTTATACAGATTAGGTATACAGATCTGGATCACGGCCCCTCAATTGGAAATTCTTAGTAGCATAAAAACAACCACTCCATTACTGAACATTATCACACTGTAACGCATGAGGTATTTACTTATAGCAATTTTATTGATCGTATATACAAATAAAAGCACTGCATTAGAAGAGCACTCACAACAGTATGACAGCGTAGAACCTAAATCAGTAGAAAAAAATACTAAAGACACAAATTCTACTGCTGCAGATGCTATTACAGATAATAAAGAACTAAAAGCACCAAGTATCCAAAAAAAAATTGTCTCATATAATACGGCACAATTTACAATATTGGACGTTAATTACGGCTCTCATGTTACTCAATTGCTACATGTAGATGAAACAATTAAAGTTAATAAGTTACGATTTACACTACTTAATTCATGTGTACAAACATGTGGCAACTGCACAGCAAGTACACCAAGTATTTTCAACACTTACTTCGCATTACTAAAAGCTGAAGATGATACAGGTATGGAATATATCGAGTATCTAGACTCAATGCATTTAAAAATACTATTCCTCTCCAAGTATGGTATTTCAATTATGCTTGACAAATGTATTTCGTGAAATGTTCACTTATTTCTCAGACTATTAGAATGCTCTATCATTATTAAAGAATTGTTAGATATTTGATCTCCCGTATAAAAATCACTCACTTGGTATATAAGCTCTTTCTTCCTAAAATTAGTGAATTTAGGAATAGCAATATCTCTTCTCTCCAGTACATTGCACATATTCTCCGGTCTTAAAAAATCACTTTTCATTGATATCTTAGCACGTACATCCTCTAGTGAATGAAAATTCAACTCTATTTTTAATCTTTGAGCAATTTCCGTGACTATCATCCACTCTTGCTTAGATACTCCAAGTGGAGGTACAGCTTGACAAGTATGCTGTAGACGCCCTTCAAGATTTAAGTACATTGCATCTTTCTCTGAATATGCAGGAGAAGGCAATACTAAATCAGCTCTACGGATAACTTTATCTGCATGATGACCAATATACACCACAAACACATCATCACTAATTGCATCGATATTTATGTCATCTGCACCAAATAGCAAAAGCACATTAGACTTTCGCAACATTACATCTACATCACTTTCCATTTCACCAATATCTGAAAATCTTCCTCTAAAATTCGCTGTAAAATCCAAATCTAATGCTCCAACTCTCGAAGGCTTTGTATTGAGCACATTAAATCCATTCCAATCGTCTCTTATAAGACCATACTTTTCTGCGATCTTATATGAGTAGTACAAAATAGCTTGGCCATCATACTGATGCTTTAATATGTTACTACCCAATATTAACATGGGTTTTTTAGCGTGTGACAACCGCCTCGCATATTCATGCTTCCCTTCATATATCGCTTTCAATAGAGCGCTTTCACACCCTAGATAGGTATATGGATAATTTGCCTCAAATCTATTACCTAGAACTGATATTTTGAGCTGATTATGAATTAATGCTTTTCTGAGTCTAGCATTCAAAATAGCAGCTTCAAGTCTTGGATTTGTGCCAATTAGCAAACATTCGTCACTATCTTCTATGTTTTGGATTGTAGTATTAAATACATAACTTGCTCGCCCAAATGATGGATCTAAGATGCTTCCTTCTTCTCTACAGTCAAAAAACCAATTTTTTTTATGACTAAATAACTCCTTTATCGCAAAAATGCTTTCCACATCAGAATAATGACCCACTATAGCAGAAACTATAGC
The DNA here is from genome assembly GCF_034359305.1 of Candidatus Fokinia cryptica. NCBI lineage: Bacteria > Pseudomonadati > Pseudomonadota > Alphaproteobacteria > Rickettsiales > Candidatus Midichloriaceae > Candidatus Fokinia > Candidatus Fokinia crypta. Next base: position 731,717 of record NZ_CP110343.1, read on the forward strand.
TGTAGATTCATTTAACACTACATATAATTTATCATATGCTTCATCCCATGAAATAGACTCCCTGCGTTTCATAATTTTATCAAACCATATTGGCTCTACTAATCTTTGATATTTTAAACCATCATAATTAAATCTAGCTTTATCTGAGAGCCACTCTTCGTTAATATAGTCGCACTCACGTGGTAATACTCGCATTACTTGATGCCCTCTTACATGAAGTACAGTATTAGAACATACCGCATCAGAAAGATCGATAGAGGGAATTTTTGTAAGTTCCCATGGTCTTGCAGTATACGCATAAGGCGCGGAATTTAGTGCTCCTACGGGACATAAATCGATAATATTGCCTGAAAGTTCAGATGTAATGCCTTTACATATTGCATTAGAAACCGTATGCACATCGATACGCATATCTTCTCCTTTACCTAGAGCTACAAGTTCACCTGTTCCAGCTACCTCATCCAGAAATCTCACACATCTCATGCAGTGTATACATCTCGTCATGTGAGTTTCTATGAAAGAACCAAAATCCTTATGTTGTACCGCTCTTTTTTCTTCTTTATATCTCGAGCTACATTTGCCATACCGAAACACTTGATCTTGTAAATCACATTCTCCGCCCTTATCACATATCGGACAATCTAATGGATGATTAATTAGAAAAAATTCTAAAACACCAGCTCTAGCCTGATTTACAAGTTTTGTATTAGTATATATATGCATATCATCACTTATAACTTGAACACAACTTGCTACAAGTTTTTGATTATCTTCAATTTGCACGAGACACATTCTACAATTTCCAGCAATACTGAGTCTTTTATGGTAACAAAATTTTGGTATTTTTATACCGACTACCTCACATGCTTGCATAATGGTAATGGCATCTCCAAACTCGTATAATCTATCATTTATATAAACTTTTATTGACACAGGAACATGAAATTTATGCTATATATACATAGAGAGCATACAAAACCTATTTTTTTGTATCAATAATACTACTAACAAGTCTTACTAATCTTTCCTGTATTTGCAGTATCATATTATTTTCTGTACCACTGCTATGCATTTCTTCCAATAATACAAAACCAGTAGGAGAAGTTACATTAATCTCTGTAATACAACCTCCTATCAGATCAATTCCAGCAATAAATACATCATCTTCTTTTAATCTCTGAGCAATCCTATTGCACATCAAAATTTCCTCATTGTTAAGTTCAATATTAGTAATACTAGCTCCTTGATATATATTTGCTAAGAAATTACCACTAGAAGGCACTCTACTGAATGAACCAACTATCTCCCCATCTATTATAAATACACGTTTATCTCCACTTAAAATAGAACTGAGAAATACCTGAACAACTACAGGCTCTGAAAATTTACTAACGTATTCATGTATACCACTTCTAGCTTCTTCATCGTCTCTATATATCACTTGATTTGTAGTACGCAGCCTACTTTCACCATATGACATTCGTATTGTACCATTACCAGAATATTCATATAGCGGCTTAAGAACAACATCTAAATTTTCTTTCAAAAAATTCAATATCTCCTCCACCAATCCAGTAATAATAGTATTTGGTAAATATTCAGCTGCTATACTGAAAGGGGAAATTTTCTCAGGATTATTTCTTACACCTTTAGGGGCATTTATTACAGGTATAGAAAGCTGCTCTAGCAAAAATGTAGAGGTAATATATGACATGTCAAAAGGAGGATCTTGCCTTAGTAATATACATTCTACACTATCGAGATGAAGTTCCTGTAAGTCACTTAACTTAGTCCATTCAGTACCTCTATATGGAGTATATTGCAAATCTATAAAGTATCCTCTAGCACACAAACTCTTTTTACTATTAATATTAGATAGATACATACTATCAACAGTATACCAGAATATTTCGTACCCTTTCTTACTAAGACCGGCTCCCCAAAACAAACTTGTATCAGTCCTTATCTTTAGTGTATTTAATGGATCTCCTTGAATGGCTATAATCTTTCTCATTTTCTTTTATATCGAAATTCATGAGGCAATAATGAAAGTGCTTTGATATCGGGAAATTCACCTCTTATAAACCGATATCCACGCATTATACCCTCTTCTTGAAAACCAACATCATATAATAGATTTAAGGATGGTTGATTATCATGAAGTGTTTTTGCTGATACTCTATACAAATCCACCACACCAAAACCAAAATTCAACACTTCTATAAGAGCTCGCCTCATAATACCACATCTCCAATAATTTGGATCTAAATCATAACAAATTTCAGCTTTTCTATTATAGGCATTGTAATCAAAAAAACCTATTGTACCTATCAAACTATCTGTCTCTTTTAGAGCAATTCCCCAAAAAAACGAAAGCGATCTACGAAATAGATCTCTCCAGTATATCACACTTAGCATCGCATCTCTCTCAGTTTTTGGTATATCCTCATCAGAAAGTCTTATAGCTACTCTTGGATCTGTATATATTTCATAATAGCGCTTATAATCAGATGTAGATAATTCGCGTAACACAAGCTCTCCCATTTCTATATTAGGAAATTCTGCAAAGATATTTTGTTTCTTCACTAACAGTGTGATAGAAATACTGATAATATCGATGATATACGATTATGTCTTTTGAGTACAATAGCAAATTTTACATCACTACACCTATATATTATGCAAATGGTGAACCGCACCTCGGTCATTTATATACCACGACAATAGCTGATATAATTGCAAGATATAATAGATTGCAAAAACGAAAGGTATATTTCGTGACAGGTATGGACGAACATGGACAAAAAGTGGAACTCACAGCTAGAAGATTTGGAGTATCTCCTCAGGAAAGAGTCGATGTAATATCTCATAAATTTCGCTCCTTATATGAATCTATAGATATCACTTATAATGATTTCATTAGGACAACAGAAGAAAGACATAAAAATTTCGTAATATCTGTATGGAAAACTCTACATGAAAGAGGTTGGATATACAAAGGACAGTATTCGGGTTGGTATGCAGAGCGGGATGAAGCATTTTATTCTGAAGAAGAAATAGTCAATGGTAAAGCTCCAACTGGTGCGGATGTCACATTCTGCTCTGAAGAATGTTACTTCTTCAAATTATCAGCTTTTCAAGAAGAATTGTTAAAAATCTATCATAGTGGAAGAATCATTATACAGCCAAAGACAAAGCTTAACGAAGTCATAAGTTTTATCGAAAGAGGATTAAAAGATTTATGTATATCTCGTAAGAACACAAAATGGGGAATACCTGTACCAAATGCTACAGAACAAACTATATACGTATGGATCGATGCTCTCATGAATTACGTTTCTGTTCTTCCAGAACATTTTAAATCCAAATATTGGCCGTGTAACGTACAACTTATAGGTAAAGACATACTTATGTTTCATGCTGTATATTGGCCTGCTATATTAGTTGCACTAGGTATCGAAGAACTACCACTCAAGATATTAGTGCATGGATGGTGGCTTAACGATGGTCAAAAAATGTCAAAATCCTTAAATAATGTAATAGATCCGCAAAGTTTAATAGATGAGTATACCCCAGATTATGTTAGATATTTCCTCATAAGAGAAACTAGAGTCGGTAACGATGCCAGTTATAGCAAGAGTAATTTTCAAAAATTAATCAATGCTGAATTAGTTAATAACATTGGTAACCTTGTACAAAGAAGCGTGACTTTTATACAAAAATATATGAACAATATATGCAAAAAACCTCCTAATCCTGATAATGATATCTTACAACAAGCATATGGAATAGTATCATCGTATATAGAACATATGGAGTCTCTCAAATTTTATGAGGCAATAGATAACATTCTTAAGATATCGGAAATAGCTAATAGATACTTCAGTGAGGAGCAACCTTGGTATAAAAAAGATAAAACAGAAGAATTACATTCCATTTTATTCTATACTTTAGAGCTAGTAAGGTTAATTGGTATTTTATTGCAACCTTTTGCACCAGACGGTGCTGAGAAGATCTTATCTATTTTCTACCTTCAAAAAACACAAAATATAACATTTAATATAGCATCTGCCGCTTTTATGTTTAATAAACTATATGTTGATAAGCAATTTAATCAAGTATTTCCAAGAATAAATTAAAATGAGTAAGCATCTCATAATTATAGACTGCTATGCAATCTTCTTTAAGTCACTTTTTGCTAACCCATTATACCAAAATGCTAATGGCACATATGTAGGGGGAGTAACTGGCTTCATTAACACCATGTTCAGATTGCTAGATCATAGTAGCACACTCCTAGCAATGCATAAAAATAGCGAAACATATGTATGTATTGCTCTCGATTATCAAACAAAAGGTGAAACATTTAGACATCACATATATCAAGAATACAAAGCAAATAGAAAACCGTTACCTCAAGAATTCATTCTACAATTTCCAATATTAGAAGAGGTACTAGAATGTATGAAAATTCCTGTTATAAAATATCCAAAAGTAGAAGCAGATGATATTATCGCTTCTGTAGTAAAAAAGTTTTATAACCAAGATAATAGCAGTCAAATTAATATCTCAATCGTCTCTCAAGATAAAGATCTGATGCAACTTATCGCCGTACAAGATAATAGGAATACCGTTATGTGGGATCCTTATAAGAGACAAGTAATCGATGAATGTGAAGTAATTACAAAGCTAGGAATTAAACCTCATCAAGTACCATGCTTCTTAGCATTACTTGGAGATAGTGCAGATAACATTCGTGGAGTTCCTGGGATTGGAAAAAAACATGCAACTACATTACTTAGTAAATTCGAGTCAGTTGATGAAATATGTCAAAATACTCACATGCTTTCCAACAGTAAAATAGCTTTACAAATAACTGATAACATTGAACAAATTGCACTATTCAAAACACTAACAACATTGGTTGATAATATAGAAATTACTATTCCATACGAAGAGATGAAATGGAATGGATGGGCAAGTAGAAGTCACGAAATGAACGAATTGTTCTCAAAATATCAAATGCAAAGTGCTGTTAACAACAAAAAGAACTACTTCAATTGATAATAAAAAAAACAAATAATTTATTAAAATCTTCTACAAAACGAATATCATTTTTCAAAGCAATGCTTGCGCGTAGCTCCAAATACTACACGAAATACTAATAAATCTAACGCTAAAAACGGTGGGGCGAATAACGGAACTCGAATCCGCGACCTTCGGTACCACAAACCGACGCTCTAACCAACTGAGCTATATCCGCCAACTTTATAGGTAATGCAAAACACAAACACTACACCATAGAGCTTACAGAGCTTGCAAAATAAAGTCTAACCCATTTTTTTATTTTTCATAATATATAAAAATTTCCTTATGCAACATGTTACATATACAGAATAATTATCTAGTGATTGCTTTACTCAAAAAATGTAACAATATATGTAAATATTATTGAAATATATCTCTACATAAATAAAAAATATTTATTTTGTAGAATGAATTTTATACCATTAAAGCATAAACTACTTTTTTAAAATATATAAAAAATAATCAATCTCAGCCTATACAACAAAACGCATAAGTACAAAAACGCGAAGAGTATACCAACTAAACTCAAAGTATCACACGCTACAATGAACTTTCCAAGAGATACGCTATCACAAATAGCCAAAAAATAAATAATTGCTAACAACGATAAAAATAAAGAACAATAATGATAAATGGAAAAAATAAGAATTTGGAAATTAAATAATTCAAAATAACTCAAATTATAGCATTGAAATACTAACCTCCGTCATAATGGAACTCATTTCTTTTGATAATGGTATAAAACCTAAAATTTCGGTAAGTAAGATATCAAATAATTTCTTTAGTGATGAAAACTTCAGGTAATGTAAGAGAGTATCGCAACAACTCCGGAATTAATACGTAAGCACTAACAAATAGTAATAATTACACCGGTGAAAAAATAACATAAGAATAACAATGCAATACATATCACTCAATTTCAAAAAATGAATAATATAAATATCAACTATAAAGCTATTAAAAAATCTAAAAATAACTTAAAAAGTAAAAAAAATAGTTATATCAAATGCAAATAACAATGCTAGAGCAACTAAAAGTAAACTGCCGTTAGTATTTTGTATACGCAAAAGCGAAAAGACTATGAGAAAAAAGAAATTATCAAAGGAATGTCATAATAAACAAAAATCTGGAAAAATTGCACGATAAAAGAGCTAAATATGCAAGTGATTGAAAAAATAAAAAGGCACTACTACATGAAGCAAACGATATATCTTAGCTCACAAAAGCACCTCTTGAAGAGTAAATAAAAAAAAGAATTATCTAAGATCTCGTAATTTCAAATTATTATACGCTACATTATACAGTTTTACATTACTTCAAATTGATAATTATCTTAAGAAGAAGAAAGAGATTTTAATAAAAAATATATTATTATTCAGGTATATTCGAAATATCCTTTGTTAATTCAAGAGTTTTTTTTGCCACACACATTATGACAATCAAATATTTTAGCAAATTACCAATATAATAAAATAAATATACTAAATATACATCACTTCAAAGTGAATAAGCTTACCACAAACTTCTTAAAAAAACATCTATATTAATATAGTATCAATATTTCAAAGTGATGAATATATATATTAGTATAAAAAAACACAGGATCTTAAACTATTTAAAATAGCTTAAATCCCATCTAAGTAATGATAAAACATGGTAAGCACCTATTACGAGCCTGACAACGACCTACTCTCACACGTCTTAAGACGCAATACAATCGGCGAAAAGGCTTTTCACTTCTGAGTTCGGAATGGGATCAGGTGTTTCATCCTTTCTATAATCATCAGGCTTGCAATAAGAACTCAAGCTCTTATTATGCTCAGTTCCGCACAGGGCAATATAGAACATAACAAGAAATCTTTTTCTTTACAAAATAGATAGCAATACAAAAGCAAAATTATCAAAAAGAGCAATTTTATCACTGCATACGCCATAAACGACAACAGCAACAAAATCAATTACACATTAGTACTGGTTAGCTAAATAGATTACTCTACTTACACATCCAGCCTATCAACGTAGTAGTCTTCTACGGTGTTATAGGGAAAATTATTTTTGAGACGGGTTTCCCACTTAGATGCTTTCAGCGGTTATCCCTTCCGTATATAGCTACCCAGCGCTGCTCTTGGCAAAACAACTGGTACACAAGAGATACGTCCAACTCGGTCCTCTCGTACTAAAGTCAGATTCTCTCAATTTTCCTTACACCCATGGCAGATAGGGACCGAACTGTCTCACGACGTTCTGAACCCAACTCACGTACCACTTTAATCGGCGAACAGCCGAACCCTTGGGACATTCTACCGCCCCAGGATGTGATGAGTCGACATCGAGGTGCCAAACGAACTCGGCGATATGGACTCTTAGAGTTCATCAGCCTGTTATCCCCGGAGTACCTTTTATCCGTTGAGTGATGACCCTTCCATGCGGGATCACCAGATCACTATGACCGACTTTCGTCTCTGCTCGATTTGTCAATCTCGCAGTCAAGCAAGCTTATGCCATTGCACTCTTACAGTTGATTTCCGACCAACTTGAGCTTACCTTCGTACGCCTCCGTTACTCTTTAGGAGGCGACCATCCCAGTCAAACTGCCTATCATGCACTGTCTTGGCTCTTGATTCAAAGAGCTCAGTTAGACACCAAAAGCTTGCAGGGTGGTATCTCAAGGACGACTCCTTCAGAGCTTGCGCTCTGAGCTCACAGTCTACCACCTATCCTGAACAACAAACTCCTGGAATCAATACAAAACTACAGTAAAGGTTCACGGGGTCTTTCCGTCTAACCACGGGCACTCCGCATCTTCACGGAGAATTCAATTTCGCTGAGTTGATGTTGGAGACAGTGGGGAAGTCGTTACGCCATTCATGCAGGTCGGAACTTACCCGACAAGGAATTTCGCTACCTTAGGACCGTCATAGTTACGGCCGCCGTTTACTAGGGCTTCGGATCAGAGCTTGCACTCCTCACCTTAACCTTCTAGCACCGGGCAGGCGTCAGACCCTATACTTCCTCTTCCGAGTTTGCAGAGTCCTGTGTTTTTGATAAACAGTCGCCACCCCCTAATTTGTGCCACCACGCTTGCGCATGGTCATCTTTTTCCCGAAGTTACAGATGCAATTTGCCTAGTTCCTTCAACATCATTCTCTCTACGCCTTGGTATTCTCTACCAGTCCACCAGTGTCGGTTTGGGGTACGGTCTATATGCTAGAGCTATTTCCTGAAACCTTTCCGCTACAACCAGAATCCATTAACCAGTTGTTGCATTACAGATTTGTCACTTCTAGCAGGCTCTTGAATATTAACAAGATTCCCATCGACTACGCTTTTCAGCCTCATCTTAGGAGCCGGCTAACTCTACGCAGATTAACTTTACGTAGAAAACCTTGGACTTTCGGCGGAGGTGTTTTCCACACCTCTTTACGCTACTCATGTCAGCATTCTCACTTGTGATACCTCCAACACACCTTACAGTGCATCTTCACAGGCTTACACAACGCTCCGCTACCGCTCATTCAAACGAATGAACCCGTGTCTTCGGTGTATGGTTTGAGCCCCGTTACATTTTCGGCGCAAAATCGCTATTAGACTAGTGAGCTATTACGCTTTCTTTAAGGGATGGCTGCTTCTAAGCCAACCTCCTAGTTGTTTTGGCGTTTTCACTTCCTTTAACACTTAACCATATCTTAGGGACCTTAGACGACGATCTGGGCTGTTTCCCTTTTGGCCATGGATCTTAGCACCCACAGCCTGTCTGCTGCTCTCATCATTATCAGTATTCGGAGTTTAGTTAGGTTCGGTAGGCTTTTGGCCCCCTAGCCGATCTAGTGCTCTACCCCTGATAAGAAACTAAGCAACGCTCTACCTAAATAGATTTCGCGGAGAACCAGCTATTTCCGAGTTTGATTGGCCTTTCACCCCTAATCACAAGTCATCTCACAATTTTGCAACATTGACGAGTTCGGCCCTCCATCAAATCTTACCTTGACTTCAGCCTGCTCATGACTAGATCACTCGGTTTCGGGTCTAATACGTCTAACTTTCGCCCTATTCAGACTCGCTTTCGCTATGGCTACGCTTAACAGCTTAACCTTGCTAGACACACTAACTCGCTGACCCATTATACAAGAGGTACGCCATCACACATACGTGCTCTGACTGCTCATAAGCAATTAGTTTCAGTTCTATTTCACTCCCCTCTCGGGGTTCTTTTCACCTTTCCTTCACAGTACTAGTTCGCTATCGGTTGATAAGTAGTATTTAGGCTTGGAGGATGGTCCCCCCATATTCAAACAGGATTTCACGTGTCCCGCCTTACTCTTAAAAATGAATTTAATTTACTTATACAGGGCTATCACCTTATATTGCTGTGTTTTCCAACACATTCTAATTTTTAAATTCAAAAGCCTGGTTCGCGTTCGCTCGTCGCTACTAGCGAAATATCAATTGATTTCTTTTCCTTCAGTTACTTAGATATTTCAGTTCACTGAGTTCACCTCTCTTGCGAGATTTTGCACTTATAGTGCAAAGGGTTTCCCCATTCGGAAATCTGCGTATTAACGGATGTTAGCACCTCCACGCAGCTTATCGCAGCTTACTACGTCCTTCATCGTCTCTTATCACCAAGGCATCCACTAAAAGCTCTTTTTATATTTTGTCGCTGGTATTATGCGTACACAGTAATAAAATTACTCAACGATAATTTTGCTTTGGTTATATTGCTAAACTACTTTGAAACGCACTCAGTGCAATGACGACTCTATAGAAGTTACCCTATAGATGTCAAATACGTTTTTACATTTTTTATTTCCAGCATTTCGTAACTTGTGAATTATCAACGAATTCTTTAATATTCATAACGCCAAATAATGGTTGAAACAGAATGAAAATACAGTTTTTTGACAGTGGATTAGGAGGCTTATCTGCATTCTCCTCATTTATAAAACAAGTACGTGAGAGCTACATGATGAGGTATTGTAATATTTCCTATATTGCTGATCTTGAATTTTTTCCGTATGGAACAAAGCAATCTACAACAATAGTGGAACGTGTAAATACTATTATGTGCAATGCTGAACAACAATTCGTACAATTATTTGTAATAGCATGTTATACTGCTTCTTTTTCGAGAATTATTAATAAAACTGTCACGAGAATTCCAGTAATAGATACGCTACCAATTACAGAAAAGATTCTAAAAAAATATCAAGAACATCAAAAAATCTTTATATGTACGCAGTTATCACATTCTATTAATCAAAATTTTCTAGAAAAATTTGATAAAATACATTCGATACCTGTTACCCAAGAGGTGGTAGAATACATACATCAAGGCGAATTATCAAAAGCTGCTCAGAAAATATACAACCACTTACGTGAAGAATGTAGTAAATCTACTCCAAATATTATATTTCTTGGATGTACACATTATGCAATTCTGATCAAGCAGCTTTACGAAATTTTTTCTCACAACAACTATGATATCACAATAATAGATCCATCTCAGGCTATAGCTACAGATGTAATGAGTTATATCACCCCATTTTATGAAGTTACAACGCAACCTCCAATAGAAATTTCCTTCATTATCCATAAAATGCCTCAAGAACAACGCACTAGAATAGTAGCAACTTGTAGAAATATTCTACAAAATCATATACCATTTTATGATGATATTTGCTCTTCTTTCAAATTCACCTTTAATTCTACACTATGAGCGATAGAGAGACTTTCATCAATTTCGGACCACAACATCCGGGAGCACATGGTGTACTGAATCTCATAATAAGACTAAGTGGCGAAACAGTAAGGGAAATAGAGCCACAAATAGGTTTTCTTCATCGCGGTACGGAAAAGCTACTAGAACATAAGACTTATGCACAAGGATTACCATATATGGATAGGTTGGATTACGTCTCTCCCCTAGCACAAGAACATTGCTTTTCAATTGCCATAGAAAAAATGCTTCAGATATCAGTACCAGAAAGGGCTCAATATATAAGAGTTTTACTACTGGAACTACAACGTATAGGTAACCATCTTCTTAGCATTACATCACTCGCGCTAGATACTGGAGCTACAACTCCACTATTATGGGCTTTTGAAGCAAGAGAAGAATTAATGGGAATCTACGAAGAAATTTCAGGAAGCAGAATGCACTGTGCATATATTAGAACAGGTGGCGTAAATAGTGATTTAAATAGCCAGATAATCGATAAAATATCACTATTTCTATTAAAGCTTCCTAAAGTACTTTCTGATATAGAATCACTTTTAAACGACAATAGAATCTTTAAACAAAGATTGGTAAATATAGGTATCATATCAAAAAGCGATGCACTAGACTTCGCTCTTACAGGTGCTATGTTACGAGCTTCAGGTATACCTTGGGATTTAAGAAAGTCACAGCCATATGAGGTATACAGCAAGCTTGAATTTAGTATACCAGTTGGAGTAAATGGTGACTGCTATGATAGATATAACGTAAGAGTATTAGAAATTAAAGAGTCCATAAAAATAGCTACTCAATGTATAGAAAAAATGCCAAAAGGAGAATACCTCGTAAACGATAGGAAAGTTACACCACCACCTAAAGCAGAGCTCGCTACATCAATGGAAGCTGTAATTCATCATTTCAAACTCTTCAGTGAAGGATATACGGTACCAGCAGGAGAAACTTATACGGCCGTAGAAACGCCAAAAGGAGAATTTGGATTATATATAGTATCAGATGGCTCGAACAAACCATATAGGATACACATTAGAGCTCCTGGATTTGCACATTTACAGATATTAAACAAAATGTCTATTGGTCATATGCTTTCAGATGTCTCGAGTAATCTTGGTACGATAGATGCTGTATTTGGAGAAATAGACAGATAAATCAAAATGACTACATACAGTCCGATGTTTACTGCTATAGAGCATGGATATAAACAAAACCATCTTACATTACACGAAGAACAAATCGCAGCCTCTACCACTACTGAACAGCACGTAATGGTACTAGCAGGTCCAGGAAGTGGAAAAACCTCTGTAATAGTAGCTCGCATACAATTTTTAGTGCAATCATATAACCCTCACGAAATCATGGTACTTACCTTTAGTACAAGAGCAATGAGCGAATTAAAGCATAGATTGCATACTACTAAATGTAAATTTATGGAGAAAGTTTGGATTGGAACATTTCATGCAATAGGAGTAAGAATATTAAAGAAACATGCTACTTTGATTGGATTATCGCATGAATTTAAAGTCACATCAGAAAAAGAAAGCATACACCTTATAGAAGAAATTCTAAGAAAAACTCAAAACAATATAGGTATTGCACACAAGATATATGAAGATATACAACACATAAAAGATAAATTATATAGCACCGAAGAACTAGAGTCTCGAGATACAAATTCAGAATTTCTCTTTATATATCAGGAATACCAAAACGCCTTAAGAATAAAAAATCTCATAGATTTCGGAGATATACTGCTATACGTGAAGCAATTATTTATAGAAAATAAAGAAATTGTACAATTATTACAAAAACAATTTTCCCATATCATAGTAGATGAATATCAAGATATTAACTTCGCGCAATATTATCTAATAATGACCTTGCTACAAAAAGGTACTAATTCACTATTTTGCGTGGGAGACGATGATCAGATAATATACACTTGGAGAGGTGCAAACACTGAACGTATGACAACATTCAGAGATAATTTTCCATTGTCCCAAATACTCCATCTATCAAACAATTATCGTTCTAATAGCGATATTATTTATCACGCCTTTAAACTTATATCTCACAATTCTAGTAGATATTATAAAGAAATACAAAAATCATTCATTGATAAAAGTGATGTTACATTTTCTACCGGAGTTACAATAAAATGCTATGAATCTAATACATCTGAAGTATCTCACATCACTACTCAAATTCTAGAACTGTTACCGCATAGCAATAGCATAGCTATTCTCGTTAGAAATAATGCACATATCATACCACTTGAACATTCTATGAGGCACAATGATATTCAGTATATTATTGGTAATACAAGATCCTTTGTAGAACGAGAAGAAGTACAACTCGTATTAAATATATTGGAACTTAGCATCAATCCTCATGCTGATCACAATCTAAAAGAATTGTTGCTTATTACTAAAACTCTTAACAACTCACAAATAAATGTTCTTTTCAAAATTGCATCACAATTTAACTGTTCGTTATATGAGCTAGCATGCAGTGAACACAGTTTCAAACTATCTCCTAAATTACAATTATTAAGAATAAAAGAAATAGTAGATAAGATATCTAGTAATACATCTTTCTTAGAACGTGGAAAAATAGGAGATGTGATAGGTAATTCCATCGATAGCATAGGATATATAAAAACCCTTACAAAAGGGCAATTTGAGAAATTAGCAGATTTTCACCCACATTCTCAAATATTACAAGAATATGAAAATGAAAAGCTCCAAAATATCATAAATATCATAGAAATAGCATCACAATATAAAAAAGCATCTCCATTTATAGAAAGATTTTCGCGAAATAATCACGTAAATGTACGGAAATCAAATGGCGAATGTGCAGTTTATCTCAGCACAATACATAGTTCTAAAGGAATGGAATTCGACGTAGTATTCATTCCATTCATAGAAGAAGGAAACATACCGTATTATAGAAGCTATCAAGCAGAAAACATAGAAGATGAAAGGAGATTGCTATATGTAGGAATGACGCGAGCACGACATAAGTTATGCATGTCGTACTCAAAGTATAAGTTATGCAATGGTAGTAGATTCAGTAACACACCATCAAGATTTATTACAGAAGCAGCACTTGCATTCGAATAAGCAATTTTATCGGATATGAAATGAACTTCTACTACATGCTGAATAATGACTTTTCTTATGAAGTACGCTCACTATAGTAACATCCGCAATCTAGTGATCGCCTTCACTACTATCTTTGCCGCGAACAACTTTTACCATTTTATATCCATATCCTCTAATCGTCTTGATATCAATACTGCTAGGATATTTAAGCAACGATGAACGTAACCTCGTCATATGAACATTCAATATCTTATCCTTATCATGCTGCATCTCCATAGTTGTACTATTCCAAAGCAACGCTATAATTCTATCTCTTGATACTAGCTTTTCAGAATTCATCAATAGCAATTGGCACAATTTAAATTCTATAGGTCCTAAAGTTATTTCGTGAGCAACACCATTCTCCTCTATCGTACACGAATGTCTTCTAAGATCTAAAGTAAGCTCCATGAATTTCAGTATATCAGAATCTTCTATCGAACTTCTTTTTAGCAAGTTCTTAACCCTCAATACAAGCTCTTCTATAATAAAAGGTTTTTCAAGATAATCATCTGCACCTTTTTTCAAACCTGTAATTTTATGCTGTCCTTTACTGTGACTAGAAATCATTATAATTCTCAGATCCTTTAGATCTGGAACACAACGTAATTCTTCACATATTTCTATACCGGATTTTTCTGGAAGCACCCAGTCTAATATAACTAGATCTGGTCTTTTTTCCTCTACAGTTCTTACGCAATTCTCTCCTGTTAAGACTGGTATGACGAGATATCCTTCTGAAGTCAAACTATACTCCATGAGAGATAACATGGCGGAATCATCCTCCACTATCATAATCTTCTTTTGAATTGTTTTTTCCTTTTTCATTATGAGTAAAAAATTTTTAACGTGTTTTATCTAAAATAATATGCAATTGCACTTCTTTGTGATAAAAGCATAACGAATTAGCTTCTACAACTTTTATAATACTTTTTCAATCAATATATTAAGTAGAATTACAATATGAGCTTAATACGAGCATTTAAAGTAATATTAATGATCTATAAAGTAGCTATTCGAAATCTATTAAGAAAAAATGCATACGAGTACTCGGGATATCTTGTTTTTTTAGTACTTCTAGGAATTTTTCCATCTTTAATTTTTTTCACTGCAGTTAGTACTTTTATTGCGACGGAATATCGAGATCTTTTTCATGTAACATTGGATATCGACGAGCTTATCACAAATTCATTACTAAGCAGTAAAGCACACGTCTTTATAGATGGCGTGAGTAACAGAATACTCGAAATATTACGTACACCACCGGAAAGCATGTTAACATTTGCAATGCTAAGCGCAATATGGAGTGCTTCAGGTTTATTCGACGGAATTTTATGGTATGTTTATATGATATATGGCACAACGCAGAACTGCCATTACATAAGAAGAAGAATCATTAGTATAGTACAGTTTATGGCTTTCTCATTGTTTCTGATATTCTCTATTTTATGTTTTAAGCTAATCCCACTCATATTATTTCAGTGTACAAAATTTATTAAATTAGAGAATACATTATACGATATATTGAATTTTATTGTACAAATTGAATATTACATTCCGGCGATATATGTTGCACTATTTGGAATGCTATCATACATACATTACACCTTTCCTAGACAACGTCTTAAAGTATGGCAAATTATGCCAGGAGTGATCAATACTATACTTTTCTGGGAAATTTTTTCTGAAATCTTTGGGTATTACATACAAAGTGCTGGTCAGTTGAATATCATATATGGGAGCATGGTAGGCATCTCCATATCGATTCTTTATATATATTTCGCATCTCTTATTTTCTTATTCGGGTTAGAACTTAATGGAGTAATATACAAAATAAGGAGCAAGTAATTTGACTTTATAAAGAGAAAATAAGGAATATGATATCCTTAAAAAGACATTATGACGAACGATACAACTAGTTAGCAATTTATGTAGATAGTAAATATATTTTTTAGATGCTTAAGCAATATAATGGAAATTAGCATTATATATATATTTATAGACAATGTTATATATTGATTATATAATAATGTTAATATATAAACTGTAATTCTGTAATTATGCAAGACTCTGGTAGTAATGATATAAAAAATCTTGATGACAAGATAACAAAACAACAACAGAAAACAGAACTTTTAGAGAAAAAAATAGAAGAGTTACAACAGCAATTAAAAAACAAGGACTCTGTAATAAAGAGTTCTGAGAAATCATTCAAGAAAACAATAACAAACCTTTTCTCACGAAAACAGCCAGAAATAAAGGAAGAAGCAAAACAACAGAGAAACGCACCAAATCAGCCGAAAGAAGAACTAAAAAACCAAAAAGAAGAACTACAGGAAGAAGCACCAAATCAGCCAAAAGAAGTAGATAAAGACAAAAAACAGCCGGAAAAAGAACAAGATCAGCCAAAAAAAGAACTACAGGAAGAAGCACCAAATCAGCAGAAAAAAGAACAAAATCAGCAAGAACAGCAGGAAAAAAACGCAAAAAGCAATAATGAAAAAACTACAACTTCCAAAACAATCGGGCAAAAAACTAAAGATACGTTTAAAGCAATCGGACAAAAAACTAAAGATACGTCTAAAGCAATTGGACAAAAAACTAAAGATACGTTTAAAGCAATCGGACAAAAAACTAAAGATACGTTTAAAGCAATTTCAGACACAATACCGAAAAAGCGTAAAAACATTGAGAGCAAGCCTGCTGAAGCAATTTTGCAAGAAATGGAATCACAAGATCTGTCAAAGCCGGAGAAACAAGAACAAGCACAACAGCTGAAACAAGAACTAAATCAGCCGGAAAAGAACAAGATCAGCCAAAAGAAGAACTACAGGAAGAAGCACCAAATCAACCAAAAGAAGTAGATAAAGACAAAAAACAGCCGGAAAAAGAACAAGATCAGCCAAAA
>NZ_CP110343.1:750019-775002 GCF_034359305.1 Candidatus Fokinia cryptica
ACGTCTAAAGCAATTGGACAAAAAACTAAAGATACGTTTAAAGCAATCGGACAAAAAACTAAAGATACGTTTAAAGCAATTTCAGACACAATACCGAAAAAGCGTAAAAACATTGAGAGCAAGCCTGAAGCAATTTTGCAAGAAATGGAATCACAAGATCTGTCAAAGCCGGAGAAACAAGAACAAGCACAACAGCTGAAACAAGAACTAAATCAGCCGGAAAAAGAACAAGATCAGCCAAAAGAAGAACTACAGGAAGAAGCACCAAATCAACCAAAAGAAGTAGATAAAGACAAAAAACAGCCGGAAAAAGAACAAGATCAGCCAAAAAAAGAACTACAGGAAGAAGCCCAAAATCAGCCAAAAGAAGAACAAGAAAAACAACTGAAAGAAGAACAAGAAAAGCAGAAAAAAGAACAAGAAAAACAACTGAAAGAAGAACAAGAAAAACAGAAAAAAGAACAAGAAAAGCAGAAAAAAGAGCAAGAAAAGCAGAAAAAAGAGCAAGAAAAACAGGAAAAAGCAAAGAAAAAAGAACAAGAAAAACAACTGAAAGAAGAAGAAAAACAACTGAAAGAACAAGTAAAACAGCGAAAAAAAGAACTAAAACAGCAGGAAAAAGCAAAACCAAAAGAAGAACCAAAACAACAAGAAGAACCAAAACAACAGGGAGAACAACGTACATCGGATGATTACGCAATGAAGGTAATTGAAATGATAGGGCCTTCACGTAATTCTCCATCCTTTAAGGAATTCTGTACTAGAGAAAATATGGATTATATAACTAAAGTTTTAAATGCTCAGTATGGAAACTTTGATTCTCTGTCAGAAACACAAAAAAATGAAGCTATGCAAAATATAGGTATTACGATTGCTACTCAAGCAGCTATAAATAAGACGGGCTTAAAAGGTAATGCCGCAAATCTAACACAGGACGACCAAATAGCTATACTAGAATACGCGAAAGGTAAAGGAACTCGCACTCAAATATTGTCATCTCCAAAAGAATTAAAAGGTGCGATAGAATATGATCCTTACGAAGTTTCAGATGAGAAATCTAGGAAAAGACCCGGGTGGTTCAAGAGATTTTTCAAATCAGATGTTAAAACAGAAATCAACGCAAGCACACTTGGTAAAAGATTAGCTGCATATGCAGCTGGATATATTGTACTAGGTCCTGTAGGATTAATAGCAGCAATTCTTCTAGTAAAATTTAAAGAGAAGCGACGAGAAGGAAAAAATATAAAAGCACTTCTTGATGTAAAAAGTCGTGGCAATGCACTGCCAAATCCAAAAGGAAATGCACTGTTAGATCAAAAAACGCAAGAAGAAGTAAAGAAAGAGCTAACCAACTCATTAAGTGATGAGCAGATGCTCAAGATTGGTTTACTTGCACAAAGTAAAAAAACGATCAAATTGGCTGAAGAAATGATAGAACTGGATAAGAAGTATCCAGGTGCTAAGGCCGCATTAGAAGAAAAATATAAAACACTACAAGAAATTAATGATACTATTACTGCTATAGCTAAAGAAAGGCTAAAAAATGGAGTATATAACAATGAAATGTCACAAACGAAAGAAGAAATAGAGCTTAATCAGAAGATCGATAGTATGGAAAAAGAGCTTAGTATTATAAAAAGTGTAGAAGAACAAAAAGAAAAAAATGCACAAGAACAACAGAAAGCAGTACAAGAACAGGAGCTAGGACAAGAACAGAATGCGGAACAGGCTCAACAGGATGCAGGACAAAATAAACAGGAGCTAGGACAAGAACAGAATGCAGTACAAGAACAGGAGGCGAAACAAGAACAGGGTGCAGGACAAGAACAACATGAAGCGGCACAAGCTCAACAGAATGTAGAACAAAAACAGGATGTAGAACAAAATAAACAGAGTACGGAACAAGAACAGGGTGCAGTACAAGAACAACATGAAGCGGCACAAGCTCAACAGAATGTAGAACAAAAACAGGATGTAGAACAAAATAAACAGAGTACGGAACAAGAACAGGGTGCAGTACAAGAACAGGGTGCAGGACAAGAACAACATGAAGCGGCACAAGCTCAGGAAGCGGCACAAGCTCAACAGAATGTAGAACAAAAACAGGATGTAGAACAAAAACAGGATGCAGGACAAGAACGGGGTACAGAACAAAACAAACAGGATATAGTACAAGAACAGGAAGCGAAACAAGAACAGGGTGCAGTACAAAATAAACAGGAGCTAGGACAAGAACAGAATGTAGGACAAGAACAACATGAAGCGAAACAAACTCAACAATTACAACAAGATGATATGAATGAATTTGCAGATAACACACAAAGTATCGAAGTAAATCAGAAAAAACTGCAATCAGAAATGCTATTACGAGGAAATAAAGGTCAAGAAGAAGTAGTAGCAGCACAAATAACACAAGACATAGGGCCTACTGCAAAAGTACTGAAAAACCTAGAAGAAGTTCAAAACATCAACAATCTTCCAACTCAGACACCAACAACTCAACAACAACACGACGGAGGACAGCACACACGTTAGGATAAAAAGTCAAAAATTTCGTAAACGATAATATAAGAAAGTACTGTCAACAAAAAACTGCGAACATCAATAGATTTTTCTTTACTCAAAACATGGAAGACCTAAAGCATAAGAAAAGTCTATTCTTCATAGCTTAGACATATTACAACCGTAGTAATTTTTGCAGTACAACTTTATCATTTTCTTCAACATCATTTATTAGATCATTCTCCATCATAGTTCTGATAGCTTTTTCTTGACATAAAAATAGAGTGATGAGCTCAGATATCTTATGTGGAGAAATACAACGTAATGCCCCGATTAGATCACTTTTTTGCTTATTTGGTAAGAATATGCGAATCTCAAGCATTGCATTTATTACTTCGGTATCTGAAGAAGCCTTTAAGCATATCTGATGCAAAATAGATAACTTAATACAATATGACTGCAACCAACGCAAAGCTGAAATATCGAGATTGATATCATAATTAACATAAGAATCATGACTATAAAAAAGAAGATGATGTACAATATCTAATAATTTAATGTCATTCTCAAACGGAAAAAATGCTTTAATTTCTTCTTCTGAAATATGAATTTTCCGTACACTGCTATATTTTTTATCCGATAAATCTAATACATCACACTCATGCTGAGAATTGATACACATTTTCTCAATCGCATTGACCATTTCCATTCTACTTGAGCAAAGGGCAATATGAACGCTAAGTAATGAATCTGGACAAGTAGTAGCAATAACAATTTGCAATTTATTTTTAGATAATAAATACAACCAAAAACTCTGCTTTTCCTGCTCCGAAAGAGAATAGGAGTGAAAAAAAGCAATATGCCCTATAGTTGATGAGGATTCAAAAAAACGTCTTGTCTTTAAGTTTTTCTTAAGACCACTTCCTACAACAGCAATAAATGTATTTTTCGATAAAGCTAAGATATGTTGATTTAATCGCTGAGATAACTTAGTAGATATATCATTCGATACTGCATTCACTATTATCAATTTAACTTCTCTTTTCCCACTAAATAGATTGGAAGCTCTAGTAATTTCATCTAATAACTCTGGATTTGTATTCAATTGCTTAAAGCTCATTTCATGAATTGAGAGATTTCCAGCATTCATAGCAGCAAGAGTCCTTAATTTATTTTTAAGTGCAGATAAAGCAAAACATACCCCACCATATTCTTCTCCAAAAATAAACCATAAATTCTTCGGAGTTATTGCATTAATCTCTCGCTCTAGATTATGGTGAAGATACTTCATATCATTTTTTAAATATATTCTTCATAATTTTCATTTGATCTCCTAATCTCATATTTCTCATTTGTTTCAGCACCTCTGCTATCGCCTCATATTCCCTTAATAAAGAGTTAACATCCTGCACCTTAGTACCAGAACCATTTGCGATCCGCATTTTTCTTTTCCCATCTAAAATACTAGGTTTTTCTTTCTCTTTTTCAGTCATAGACGATATAATTGCAATCTGATTTTTAATTTTCCGCTCTAACTCTTGCTGTTGTTTTTGGTCTATCTTAGGAATACCAGGAAGAAGCCCAATCATAAAACTCATCCCCCCCATTTTACCAACTTTTTTCATATATTTCACATAATCTATAAGTGTGAATTTCCCGCTCTTCATTTTCTCCACAATTTGCTCCTCGCTGATATCATCAACAACATCGGCAGCTTTTTCTATTAGCGACGCAATATCACCTAATCCCATAATTCTAGAAGCAATACGAAGTGGATGAAATATTTCTATCGCATCTAACTTCTCCCCTGAAGTAATAAATTTAATTGGTACTCCTACTGCACGCTTCATACTAAGCATACTACCTCCTTTTGCATCACCATCAAATCTTGTAAGTATAATACCTGTAATTGGCACTGCTGCTGCAAATGCTTTTCCAATAACTGGTGCCTGTTGGCCTAACATTGCATCACACACAAAAATCGTTTCCGAAGGCTTTACTGTATTATGAATCTCCACAATTTCACTCATTAACGTCGCATCAACGTCCGTTCTTCCAGCTGTATCCATGATTATAATATCGAATCCTCTCGCACGAGCTAATTCCACACACGTATTTGCTTTACTAACGACACTAGAAAAATCTTTGCAATCCAAAAATTCTACAGCACTTCCATTAGCCAAGATTTTGAGCTGTTCTTTTGCCGCCTCTCTAGTCTCATCTAGTGAAGTAATCGCTACTTTTTTCCCTAACTTCTGCGTTAGTAAAATAGCAAGTTTCGCAACGGTAGTAGTTTTCCCTACGCCCTGTAAACCAAGAAACAATATTACATTGAGCCCATCCTTTATATTAAGGATTCTTTTCAGAGTATTATGATTATTTTCAGAGTTAGCTTCCTCATAAAGATCATTTGATAAAAAATCTACTATCTGACTCTGCATAGCATCGCATATCGCTTTTCCATAATTAACTACACCTTTCTTATTTATCATTTCAATTTTTAGGCGTAACTCATCAACGAAAATACTAGTTAACTCTAAGCTTAGATCGGCATCTAGAAGAGCGACCCTTATTTGCTTTAGTAAAGAATCAATTTCATCGCTATTAAGATGAGATTTAGAGCTAAATTTCTTTACTAGAGTAGAAATTTTTTCTTTTAAAAAAGTAAGCATAATAGTGAAATTTTGGCATGTTTAGTGTGTTCACATTACTACATATTTTACCTATAAATCAATACAACTTCATTTGAAATCTTACACATAGGTGGATACTTAATGTCACAATTAAAATGACAATTTCTTTATATAGATTTATAATTACCTAATTAAAAAAATAATATATTTCATACAATATTTATACTAACTTTCCACAAAGCAATAAATTGTACTAATTTGAGTATTGTAACGATTTTAACTATGTAATATAATACTCATGTTCGTTATTCAGTTTTAAAATGGCCTATGTCAAAGAAAGTGACTGCTTCCAAGAACAACATCGCGATGCGTGGTAAGAAAGCTGCTCTTAGAAAGATCGGAGACAAAACCGTAAGTCCAGTGTTATACCATGGTATAAAGCTAGGGCATGGTACTTATATGGCCGCACAATTTGAAGATGGTCAGTTGGCACTTGATACGTCAGGTAGACCAATCCCTTATAACTCAGCTACACAACAGTAGTTGTAAGCGGGTAATAGATAGTTTTATTCTATAAACATACTCCTAGTATGTGTTTAATATGCCATTTTATTTCCGGCTTGCGTTATAGTTTGAAATATGCAAGTTCAGTTTTTTTTTCTTTATCAGCTTTGAGTTTTGCACATTTTATCGATGAACTTCCTATCACCCTAAATAAGAGTGTCCTATGAATATACTCCTAGGACATACGGGTTTCTTGATACTAAATTTGCAACTTATTCTCTGAAATAGTTCACACATCCTAAAAAAAAGAGTTGCCTAGGCTCGAAAAAAAAGAAATGCAAACCTAATTATAAAGATGGTACGGTTTTCCGACGTGGCAGATAAAAAGCAAAGATTAAGTGCTTTTTTTCAAAGATAACGTTCAATTAGTTCCACAATTTTCTACCAGCACTCTCTTGTGATTTCTAATGTGGTTTCTTTTAGTCTCTCAGGTATGTTGCCGTATCCTCTCTCTAATTTATCTGCATCGTCCAGTACGGTATCACCTTTAGCAAGAACTGCAGCAATAAGATACGCAAGTCCAGCCCTAATATCAGGAATAATGATAGGCTCTTTCAATGCATATAATTCTGTTTTGCCTCTTATTATTGCACTATGTGGATGGTAATACCCTTTATAACGACAGTTTAAACTTCCTAAACATGAATGAAATACTGAAATATCAGCTCCTAGCTGATTTAGCATATCAGTATATCCCAACCTATTCTCATACACCGTTTCGTGTACCACAGACGTACCATTTGCTTGAGTTAACATCACAGTAAAGGGTTGTTGCCAGTCAGTTGAGAATCCGGGATATACATCTGTTTCAAGTACAAGTGGCGATATTACACTCCCAAGTTCACTATAAAATCTTATAGAATTCTCTGAAAGGATTTCAAATTTACCACCAGCAATATTTAAATATGATAGGAAAATTCCCAGAAGTTCAGGATTAATTCCACGTAATGTAATATCACTACCTCCTACAGTACATGCAAGCAATGCCCACGACGCCGCTTCTATCCTATCTCCTACAACATGAAAATTTACCCCCCTTAGCTGCTTCACGCCATGCACGATTAATTCTCGATTTGGATTAATAAAGATTACAGCTCCCATACACCTTAGCATAGAAATCAAATGCATAATTTCAGGCTCCATAGCTATATTCTTAATTACACTCATTCCATCTGCCAATACAGCTAAAAATAAGCACGTCTCGGTAGCTCCTACTGAAGGATACGGAAGAGTAAAATGAGTACCAGATAACCTATGATTTTTACGAGCACGAAAACAGTTATTACTTACTTCCACTTCTCCATTAAACATCCTAATAGCTTCAACATGAAAATCTACTTTCCTTTTACCAATTTCATCTCCGGTAATAGTAGGAACCTCTACCTCATCAAATAACTGCAATAAT
This sequence comes from Candidatus Fokinia cryptica, assembly GCF_034359305.1. Taxonomy (NCBI): domain Bacteria; kingdom Pseudomonadati; phylum Pseudomonadota; class Alphaproteobacteria; order Rickettsiales; family Candidatus Midichloriaceae; genus Candidatus Fokinia; species Candidatus Fokinia crypta. The sequence continues at coordinate 757,124 of NZ_CP110343.1, forward strand.
ACACTTAACAGTAATATAGGAATCCTATTAGTAGCAGAATCAGGTAGAGCTATCATAGCTTTAGATATAGAGCTAGGATTAATAACCACTCTCCCAGAATGGTAATTATCTCTCTCAAATCTTACATCAGCTCCTGTCATTTCTATCATCTTTCTTGTAATCTCTACATCTCCAATACAAGGCATGTTCCATAATGTACTCTCAGTACTGCCAAGCATTGACGCTAGCATAACTTTTGTAGCAAGATTTTTAGCTCCCAAGCATTCTATATTGCCAATAATAGGTGTACCACCACATATCTTATATCTTATTTTCGTTGTCATCGTTGTTTTTTTTCATATTTACGACTTTTAGCAGGATAAGAGGTAAAAACATATAATCCAATACCTACATCTTCATGTGAAGTAGCTTTTAACACAATATTGGCACGCTTTAAATTTATTTTTTTACCGTCATTCTGTATACCGAATCCTATTTCTTTATTTACATCAGTTGTAACAAGTAACAATGCTTTTTTTCTTCTGTTGTCAGATTTACTCATTTTATTTAGACTATCTAACCACATACATATTTTTCCTTTATTATCTCTAAGTGCTTTTCTAATAGTATCGTTAGCAATTTCCTTGTTAAAGTATGTTGATGCGAAATTCATATTCCTATAATACATCTTGCTCTTTAACCATACATCACTTTTACCAATATGCTCCGAATATGTGTGAGAAAAAAACACATTATCATTCTCAATTATATCAAATTTTATAGTATACTTTACTAACTTTTCTTCACACACAGCCACCTCTTTCCTCTCTTCCGCCAATCCTACATTAGTTATAAATACTATTAATGTCAGCAATGCATACATCAGTTTTTTCATATCACTTTTTGATAATATTTTTTTCTCCTCTTCTACACTATATTATCCCGTCTTTCCACTACTACCGAAGATAACTAATGCAATTAACTTATATGATATTTATATTTTTTTAATCTCTAATCTTTTTCTAGCAACGGAAAATACCAAAAATATATCAATTTTCATGAATTACTTACTTATTGATAAATACTAAAGACAACAACAAATAGTATAGCATCTACTTTCTTAAAAGTATGAATTTCTAAAATAATAATAAAAACATGTACGTAGCATATAAGCCGAGTTCTGTAGTGCAAAAGCACTGAGAGTCATTTCTCTAGCCTTGCCGTTCCCAGCAAGTTCCAGCGATCTACCCTAGAACAATTACTCTCAGAAGAAGAGAGACGAAAAAAATATCTCGTATGTTCTGCTACTTGATCTTGCTTCAAATGGGGTTTGCAATGCAAATCTCGTCACCGAGATCACGGTAAGCTCTTACCTTACCTTTTCACCCTTACCATAAAGGCGGTATATTTTCTGTTGCACTTTCCCTTAGGTAATAACTACCTAGCTAGGAATTACCTAGCATTTTTCTTCAGTGAAGCTCGGACTTTCCTCTATATTCCAAAGAATACAGCGACTCTCCAACCACGTACTACAGCATTCTACATGAACTACTTTTTGATGCAATCATTACACATCGTATCCTTAATACATCTACGTACAAGCACATCAAATGTACGAAAATAATCATGATATAAAGTAGTGATATCGGAAACAGCAATCTCCTTGCGTAGAATTAGTATTACATAGATGGTCTTATCAACTAATTTCTGGAACTTTGCATGCTTTCTCGCAATTTCCCTAACTAATCTCTTGGCATAATTACGAGTTATTGCGCCTCCAACACGTCTACTCGTAACTGTACCAAAATAATACTTATTATTAGTAGTAGAACTTCTAATATCTACAAACATTATAAAGTTTGATGTGACAAACCTCTTAGCACTCTGTAGCACGGATTTTACGGAATATTCCGAATCTCTAACAGATGCAAAACGAAACGACTCCAGTGATGGCGTACTCGTATGTATTTTGGCTATTCTAAATTTCATTAAAGCACACTATACTGCATATACGTCATCACAAAGAGTACTTCCATCTGGAAGTCCTGAATCTTCGGCAAACTTTACAGCGGTATGTACAATTGATTTGACTTTTTCGTCAATTATCATGAGATCTTTTTCTCGCTCCTTCGACATAACAACAATTTTATTTCTAAGTGTAACTATTGGATCAATACTTTTATATTCCTCTACTTCTTCCTTTGTTCTATACTTCGCCGGATCTGACATCGAATGCCCTCTATATCTATAGGTCTTACATTCTACTATTACTGGTCCACTACCAGATATTACGTAATCTCGAGCTTCAGACATTCTATGATACACCTCTTCTACATCCATACCATTAACAACGAAACCTGGAATATTGAAAGACATACCTCGAGCATACATTGTACTTGGAGTGCTAGAAGCTCTGTTCACCGATGTCCCCATTCCATATTCATTATTTTCTATTATGTAGACTACTGGTATATTCCATAATTTCGCCATATTAAATGCTTCGTATACCTGCCCCTGATTTACCGCTCCATCTCCCATTACTACGAAACATACCGCATTTTTTTTCTGATATTTCATAGACATTGCTATTCCTGTCCCAACCGATACCTGAGCACCCACTATACCATGTCCACCATAAAATCCTCTCTTTATATCAAACATATGCATTGATCCACCCTTTCCAGCAGAACATCCAGTAGCTTTACCCAAAAGCTCAGCCATAATAGCATTTGGTTCGCTTCCAACAGCAAGCATCATACCGTGATCTCTATAGCTCGTTATGATAGCATCTCCCTGTACCATAGATTCAGAGAGCCCAACCGCTACTGCTTCCTGCCCTATATATAAATGACAGAAACCACCTATTGCACCGATACCATACATCTGTCCAGCTTTTTCCTCAAACCTTCTTAGCAAGAGAGCTTTTTCATAAAAAAGCAACAATCTTTCTACATCGCATGATTTTGATGTTACGTCATCACCACCAGTATAGGAGAATGCTGCAACAAGTTGAGCCACTCCTTCATTGACATTTCTTGGAAAAGAAAGCTTTGACATCACATCTAAGCTCTCCGAGCATCGCTTATGCATGCACGTTCAATTAAGATTAAATCTTACCTTTTTATAATATTCTTCTCTGTACACAAAGATATGAGTTTGGCTACTCTTTTGGATACCTGAGCTCCCTGCGAAATCAAAAATTTCGCTTTCTCAATATCTATTTTGAATTTTTCCGACGCATCACAATCTAGTACTGGGTTATAATAACCAAGATTGTGTTTGAATTTACCATCTCTCGGCGCTCTTATGTCAGCCGCAACGATACGAAATGGCTTCCCCCTAGTACGTGCTAATCTAATCTTTAAAGACATATTATTATTACGTGAATTATTATTTTGTCACGTACCTCTGACTGGACTCGAACCAGCATATCCGCAAGAGATAGCAGATTTTGAGTCTGCCGCGTCTACCATTCCGCCACAGAGGCATATACCGGATATTATATCAAAACTATAAAGACTGCAATAAACACATTCACTAAGCTAACATAATCAGATACAATTGCATGGTATCGCCTAATAAACGTGCATAATAATGAAACAAAATCTTTTAAGTTACTCTAAAAAAGAAATTGCCACTCATTTCACGGTAAACGACATTGAAAAAGAATTCAGAGCAACTCAAGTATTTTCATGGCTATATGATAGAGGAATTACCTCTTTCGATATGATGCACAATATACCGATTGCTTTGAGAGAATATCTTGTTAAAAATTTTGAAATTGTAATACCAAAGTGCCACAAGGAATCCATTTCATCTGATGGTACAATAAAGTGGCTATTAAGTACCGAAGAAAATGATTTAAGATTTCATATTGAGACGGTATATATACCTGAAAGAGAACGTGGTACATTGTGTGTATCTTCACAAGTTGGCTGTCCTATAAAATGCACATTTTGCCATACTGGCACTCAAAAATTTGCTAAAAATCTAACAACAGGAGAAATAATTGGCCAACTACTATTCGCTTACCAAAGACTAGAAACGCTAAGGATAAAGCAAACATTTACAAGTAACATATCCAATATCGTTTTTATGGGAATGGGAGAACCATTATTGAATTATAACAATGTTGTAAAAGCGATAACCATTATTATATCGGCTAAAATCTTTAATATAACTTCTAAAAGGATTACTGTATCAACGTCAGGTATAGTACCTAAAATTAAGGCCTTAGGAAATGACGTAAAAGTAAAGTTAGCAATCTCTTTGCATGCAGTAAAAGATGAAATAAGAAACCATCTAGTTCCTTTAAATAAAAAATATCCTATATCAATACTACTAGAAGCGTGTAGAGAGTATTATCAAACCACGAGAGAAAAGATAACTTTCGAGTATATAATGCTAGAAGGAGTTAATGATTCAGATGATGATGCTTATGCTATGATTAAAGTTGTACAAAACGTCAGCTGTAAAATTAACCTCATCCCTTTCAACAAATGGGATGGAAGTAACTATAATTCTTCAACTAGCGAACGAATTCAGCGATTTCAGCAAATTCTCAAAAATGCAGGATATATCACAACTATCAGAAAAAATAGAGGACAAGACATCATGGCAGCGTGCGGACAATTAAAGTCAAATTGCAATACAAGTTGCTAAAATCGCCATTTCATTATAAAATCAAGATATAAACATATTTGAGAAGTGAGATGCGCAACACTGGTCATCTAGGAAAGGGGCTATCGGCTTTAATCTCAGAGGCAAGCACTTCATTTACACAAGCAGAATCTATTAGAGGTGTGTCGCTCTTGCCTCTTAATGTAATTACATTTAACCCGTCACAACCACGAAAAACTCTAGATCCAGATGAACTAAATGAGTTAGCTTCTTCCATAAGACAATTTGGTGTATTACAACCAATTATTGTAAGAAAGATAGATGATAAATTATATCAAATTATAGCAGGCGAGAGACGATATCATGCCTCTAAGATAGCAGGACTTTCAGAAATTCCTGTAATGGTGAAACACTCTGATGAACTAGAGTCCATGGAAATTGCTTTAGTGGAAAATATACAGAGAGCTGATTTAAATACTATAGAAGAAGCAGAAGCATATAGGAAATTTTCTACCGATTTTGGGTATACTCATGAAATGCTCGCAGAGAAGTTTGGTAAAAGTAGAAGTCATATTGCTAACACGATAAGATTGCTTAAGTTACCAGAAAAAGTGAGGAAAATGATAATTAGTGGACAGATCAGTGCCGGACATGCTAGGGCAATGGTATGCATTGATAATCCCGAAGAAATAGCAAGTAAAATTGTGGAGAAAAATCTTACCGTAAGAGACGTAGAAAAGTTGGTAAAATCCGAAATAGAAGATGAAAATAGCAAAAAAAATACCAACATTTCAGACGATTCGTTATTAGAAATGGAAAAACTATTGAGCAACGCTCTTAATACGAAAGTAAAAATATCAGCAGGAAATAAGAGCTATAAATTAATAATTACATGCAAGGAATTAAATGAACTAGATAGTCTTGCATTTAAAATTACGCTCGGAAATTCTAAGTAAATTAAACCAATTTAATACCTCCAAATTGTTCATTTAATATTCTTTTATCTAAACTTTCTCTATTACTAAATAATAAAATCGATGGACGTATGTTACTCATACTTACCGATACCGTAACTACATCTCTACATTCCCAGAAATCAGCAGTTGCACTTACAGGTCTTTTTTCTGACTCTAGTATATTGAATTCTATTTTATAAGTATCCTCTATAACAGCTCCATTCCATCCACGTGGACGAAATACACATACCGGAGTAATTGCAATACACCTTGAAGCCAATGGAAGTATAGGGCCATGAGCAGCAAAATTGTATGCAGTACTTCCAGCCGGAGTAGCAATTAATACACCATCTCCAACAATATTTCCCATACTCATAAAATTCAGATATATCTCCATTTTAGCACTTTGCCTAGTTTGCCTAATTAAAGACACTTCATTTACTGCGTGATATACACTAATAGAACCATCAACATGCTTCACTTTCATAGCTAAAGACGGTAACTCTATCAGTTTAGCCGTCAATATATCATCCATCAACACATCGGCAATATACTTATTAAGTAAAAAACCAACGGTACCTGCATTAATCCCATAAATTTTAGTACGATACTCAAGCAATGCATGAATTACTCTTAGCATAAATCCATCTCCCCCTATAACCACAACGACATCACACTTGATGTTGCTGAATTTTAGTCCACTATAATGCTCACGGAAACTCACATCCAAATTAGGAATGGAAAGCATATAATATTCAGATATTTTTTCTCGCTCCTTTATAATAGTCCAAATAGCTAGAGCCTTTGAAGAATCTGGATCTATAGCGAAACATATAATCATCCCTCTATACTATAATTTCACTACTAGTTCCAACGAATACTCTATCATTTATTTGAGAGGTGAATATATCCTTTGTAAGAGCAATTTTCAACACTTCCTCCATAGACTTAACGCCTATAATCTTCATGTCACTATGTATATAACTTTGGATATCTTCTAGATCTTTGAAGTTATCATGAGGAATAAGCACAGTTTTAATTCCTATTCTCCTTGCTGCCAGTAATTTTTCTTTTAATCCTCCAATAGGTAATACTCTACCAGTCAAAGTCACCTCACCTGTCATTGCAACATCATTACGCACGGGTATTCTTAGCATTACAGATGCTATTGCTGTACATATTGCAATTCCTGCTGATGGTCCATCTTTTGGTGTAGCACCATCAGGTACGTGAAGATGTATATCTTTTTCAGAATGCACATTAGGCTCTACTGAAACAATTTGAGCCATACTTCTCATATACCCAATCGCCGTCAAAGCGGACTCCTTCATAACATCACCTAACTTCCCAGTAATTTGTACATTACCCTTTCCTGGCATTAACACTGCTTCTAATTCCAGCACCTCTCCACCATATTCTGTATATGCTAGTCCTACCACTACACCAAGCCTAGAACCATCATTTATAGTATTATCTTGATACTTCTTTGCGCCTAAAAGCACACTTAAATTTTCTTCAGAAACTACTATACTTTTCTGTACTGAATTAGCTAATGTTCTCACAGCTTTTCTACATATTTTAGTCAATTCCCGCTCTAAATGTCGTACTCCAGACTCTCTAGTATAACCATTAATTACTTCTCTAACAGCCTCCTCTGATATTTTAACTTCATCTTCGGTAATTTTATGTATTTCTCTTTGCTTAGGTAACAAATGTCGGATGAAGATATGATATTTCTCTTCTTCTGAGTATCCAGAAATTTTTATAACCTCAAAACGATCTAAAAGTGGTGCTGGTATATCAAATGAATTTGCAGTAGCCACAAAGAACACATTAGAAATATCATATGATAGCTCCAAATAGTTATCAGAAAACCTTTTATTCTCAACCGGATCTAGTACATCTAAAAGAGCTGAAGCAGGATCACTTCTGTAATCCCTTCCCATTTTATCTATTTCATCTAATAATATTACTGGATTAGAAACGCGTACCTTTCTCATAGCATGTATAATTCTTCCAGGTATAGCTCCAACATAGGTACGTCTATGTCCTTTTATTTCCGCATCATCACGAACACCACCGAGCGAAATTTTTGCTAATGGACGCCCTAACGCTTGAGCTATAGAAGATGCTACTGATGTTTTTCCGACACCTGGAGGGCCAACAAAAAGCAATATCGAACCATAGCTATTGTTAGTTCTTTTATACACTGCAAGATATTCCAATATCCTCTCGATAACTTTCTCCATTCCATAATGATTATTACGCAATATATTTTCAGCTTTTTCTAAATCTACTTCAGTTTCCAAATTTTCATTCCACGGTAAATCAAGTATGCATTCTATATAAAATTTGATAATAGCTGCCTCAGATGACATAGAATTCAAGTGCCGTAGTTTCTTGAGTTCAGAAAGAGCCTTTTCTTTAGCTTCTGCAGACAATTTTTTCTGCTCAATTTTTTTTTCCAATTCCTCGTATTCTTTACTTGGATCTTCTTCTCCTAGTTCTTGATGAATAGCTTTTAACTGCTGAGTAAGATAGTAATTTTTATGACTCTCTCTAATTTGATTTTGAACTCTTTCTTTGATCGCATGCTCAGTTTTCATCACTTCTACCTCCTCCTCTATATGAAAAAGTAATTTCTCCAGTTTTTTTTCGATATCAGTCAATTCTAGCAGAACTTGTTTTTTAGAAACAGTAAGAGTGAGGTGTACAGCTATCGCATCAGCTAATAGTGCTTCATTACCGATCTTCGATATATTATCAACAACATCGGTTGGAATTTTTTTATAATCCTTTGCATATTCTGTAAAAGCACTAATCAAAGTATCCCGCAGTAAAGCAGCTCTCTTAATATGAGTAGATGGTAATTTTTTATACTTTAACTTCACTACACGAGCAGCAATATAGTCGTCTTTCTTAACGAATTTTACTATTTTCACTCTTTCTATACCTTCTGCAAATAACCTTGCACCTCCATCATTTCCATTAAATACCTGCAAAGTTTTTGAAAGAGATCCAACTTTATATAAGTCATTTATCTCAGGCTCTTCATCTTTTGCATCCTTTTGAGTAATCAAAATGAGCGGCAACTTCTCAGAAGTTGAAACTTCCAACGCTTTAAGAGATGATTTACGACCTATTAGGAGCGGAACTATCATTCGAGGAAACATTACAATATCTCGAAGTGGTAAAACGGGATATAACGTAGCATTTTCTGCAACATTACGACGATTTTTCTTCGTAGAGTTTTCAACTTTGTCACGAAGTTCGCGATCGCTCTGCAAGCTTTTAAGTGTTGTCATATAAAATATATCCCAAAGTTTATTACTGAATCGATATGTATGTCAAAAACATTACTTTTACAAATTCCTAAAAATAATATGCATGAGTAAAGCAAATTTGCATCACTAAGTACATTCATTTTACCTTTAAATTACATTATCGCTCTCCCATAAATACTATAATCTCTTTTTCATCAGAAAATCCCATAACTCTCCTTAGCGTTTCTTCCATATAATCTCCTGATAGATCATTCTTTAAGAGCTTCAATTCATGCTCTAATTCATACTTTCTCTTTTTGAGCTCTTTTAGCTCATGTGAGACCATCACATAATTAGAATCTAAAGCAAAGTAAGCGCTGATACTATTCTCTCCTTGGAAAAGATGATACATAGGATAAAGCAAAAAGAGCCCATATATAAGAAAAACTTTATACTGTTTCATTATTCTCTAGCTACACTTTTGAACGAATTTTCACTTATCAATTGAAAGGTAAATGTGAATTATGCTACCATGTATGATTATGAATCAACCTGTATTCGATTACAATGCAGAATAAGATCGCGGTTGCAAAAAGTGCCCCTATTAAAACAAGTGCATTCAAGGCTGGTTTAGTCCTTTCTCTTGTAAGAGGATTAGATGTCCATGTCGCGTTATTACAACTACAATTTTCCAGAAAAAAAATTGCATATGATGTACATAAGCTCGTACGTTCGGCAATTGCAAATGCTGAACATAACTGCAATATGGATATAGATAGACTCTATATAAGTAAAATACTTGTAAATCATGCATTTTACTTAAAAAGATTTATGCCACGCGCTAAGGGAAGAGCCAATAGAATTATGAAGCCATTTTCTAGAATATGCTTGGAGCTTTCTGAGAGGCAAGCATAGCATCTCCCGTTGAAAAGCGGCTTCGTTTCAAGTATGTAGTTTGTTAATTGTATTTTATGAACAGGGGTGATGCAGATATTGGACAGTCAGTTAGTAACTTCACTTGGCTTTTCAAAACTCAAGATGAGGATGTTTTGCGTAGTATTAAAAAGCGCAATAATGTATCTGAAATTGTAGCTAAAATACTCGTCAATAGAGGATATTCCGAACAAGAAAAGATAGAAAATCTCTTGCAAATAAAGCTATCCAAGGTACTACCTAACCCTTTTTTCTTTAGAAGGATGAGAGAGGTTACTAATCTGCTTTTCGATACTATAGAGAAAAATGAGAAGATATATATTTTTACTGACTACGACACTGATGGGACAAGTGCAGCAGCAACCCTCATTACGTTTTTCCATTTTATAAAATACTATAATTTTGCGGTCTATATACCAAACAGAGCAACTGAAGGATATGGCCCCAACAATACCGCCATTATCAAGATGAAAGACGATGGAGCAAAAATTATCGTTTATATGGATTGTGGAACTAACTCCGTATCTCAAATGTCATTTGCAAATTCTCTTGGAATGAAATGCGTGATATTAGATCACCATAATGCTGAAGTAATGAATGATACAAATGATGAAACTATCTTAATCAATCCTAACACTCATGGAGAAAACTTTCCGTACAAACAAATCTGTGCCACGACAGTAGTACTCATTGTTGTTATAGCTCTTAGAGCAGTAATGAGAGAGAAGAAATATTTTCAGAAAATTAATATTTTAGAGCCAGATGTTACACCACTTACGGCTTTTGCAGCATTGGGTACAGTATGTGATGTTATACCGCTTAACCCATTAAACAGAGCCCTCATAGTAGTTGGAATAAAAGCGATGCGTAATCGTAAAATACTAGGATTATCTGTGATATTGGATTACCTTAAACTTGGTGACAGGCTAAGTGTATTTCATATAGGGTATATGATAGGGCCAAGACTAAATGCTGGTGGAAGGATGGATACAGCTAATATAGCACTTTCTCTATTAACAGCTAAAACTGTAGAAAGTGCTAAAAAAGCTGCTCTTACATTAGAAGCACTAAATCAAGAAAGAAAAGTAGTTGAAAGTAGTATAATGTACGAAATCTTAGCAGAAGTAGCGCAAAGCGATGACAGTAGCAAAAGAGTAGTTATCATCGTAAAAAATAACCTACCAGCTGGTATCATGGGAATATTAGCAAACAGAATAAAGGAATATTCCAAGAAAACAGCTATCATAATTTCGGTAGATACTTCTCAGGAAAAAATTAAAGGATCAATTCGCTCAATAGACGGCATCAACATTGTACCAATGCTAATTCATGCAAAACAAAATGGACTGCTACACGATGCTGGCGGTCATCCAATGGCTGGTGGATTTAATGCCTCACTTCATAACTTAAAAAATATCATAAATGAGTTCGAAAATTTCATGAATGAGACAAAAGATTATGATATATACTCACATAAAATGAAGACTTTAGAGATAGATGCAACATTATCAATCTCGGCATTAGATGAAGAATTAGTGAAGGAAATTAGAATACTTGAACCTTTTGGTGCAGGGTATCCGTATCCAAGATTTTTACTACAAAATGCGAAAATCGTAAGAGCAATAGCGATTCAAGATATTCACGTTAGTGTCACTATATCAACTCCATTTCCACGTAAGCAAAAAAATATTACATGTTTTCTCTTTAGAGGAGCAGAAAGCAAAATAGGAAAATTTTTGATGAACAACGTAGGTAATATAGTAGATATAGTCGGCGTATTTAAAATAGAAGGACATTTGGGAGCTAAATTTAGCATTACGATAGAAGATGTATCATCTTTCGTAAGACAAGGACGTACAAAACTAAAACGTCATCAAGAAAATATAAAATATAAAAACTCAAGAAAAATAAATACTCTTAGAGTGAATTAGTAATATCTAAAAAATTACATTTGTTTTTGGAAGAATAAGACATATATCTACGTATATAAGTGTCTAACTATAAATAATTGTTTTATGAGTAAAGTAATAGGTATTGATCTGGGCACAACAAACTCTTGTGTTGCAATCATGGAAGGAAAGAATCCGAAAGTGATAGAAAATGCCGAAGGTACGAGAACTACTCCATCTTTCGTCGCATATGTAGAAGGAAACACAACTGTCGTTGGTGCTCCGGCTAAAAGGCAAGCAATTACCAATCCATCTAAAACTATATTCGAAGTAAAGAGGCTGATAGGATCGAAATTCGATGAAAAATTTATACAAGATTCTATGGAACATCTACCATATAAGGTAGTAGCAGGACCGCATCAAGATTCTTGGGTTGAAGTAGACGGGAAAAAGCTTTCTCCTAGTCAGGTTAGTGCTGAAATTCTAAAAAAAATGAAAACAACCGCTGAAGCTTTCTTAGGTTATAAAGTGACAGAAGCCGTTATTACGGTACCAGCATATTTTAATGACTCTCAAAGACAAGCTACAAAAGATGCAGGTAAAATAGCTGGACTAGAAGTACTAAGAATAATAAATGAACCAACTGCAGCCGCTCTTGCTTATGGCCTTGATAAAGCTAATAAAAGTCAAACAGTCGCAGTATACGATCTTGGTGGAGGTACGTTCGATGTATCGATATTGGAAGTAAGTGATGGAGTATTTGAAGTAAAATCTACAAGTGGTGATACTACTCTTGGAGGAGGTGATTTTGACAACAGAATCATTCAGTTCCTATGCGATGAATTCAAAGCACAAAATGGCATGGATTTAACAAATGATAAATTCGCATTACAGAGACTTAAAGAAGCAGCTGAAAAAGCAAAAATAGAGCTCTCTAGCACAATGGAAACAGATGTTAACCTTCCATATATTACAGCAGATGCGTCAGGTCCTAAGCACTTAACAGTAAAAATTACTAGAGCAAAGCTCGAGAGCATTACAAAAGACCTGATAGACAAAACGGTAACTCCATGTCAAAATGCCCTCAAGGATGCAGGAATGACAATCAGTCAGATAGATGAAGTAATATTGGTAGGAGGAATGACAAGAATGCCTGCAATCGTTGAAAAAGTTAAAGAAATATTTGGTAGAGAACCTCATAAAGGAGTAAACCCTGATGAAGTGGTAGCTATAGGAGCTGCAATACAGGGTGGTATTATTAAAGGAGACATAAAAGACATTCTTTTATTAGACGTAATACCTCTAACTTTAGGAATAGAAACTATGGGAGGGGTTGCAACGCCACTAATACCTAAAAATACTACAATTCCTTCAAAAAAATCCCAGATATTTTCTACAGCAGCTGATAACCAAACAGCGGTTACAATACGCATAGTACAAGGAGAACGTAAGTTTGCGAAAGACAATAGAGAGCTTGGCATATTTACACTAGAAGGCATCCCCCCTTCCATAAGAGGAATACCGCAAATTGAAGTGGAATTTAACGTAGACGCTAATGGTATATTACACGTATCAGCACGCGATAAATCTACAGGCAAAGAACAGAGAATTACAATACAATCTTCTAGTGGATTATCAGATGATGATATACAAAGAATGATAAAAGAAGCAGAACAAGCAGCTGAAGAAGATGCTAAAAAGCATGCTTTAGTGGAATTAAGAAATAATGCTGATTCGGCTATACACTCAGCTGAGAAAGCTATATCAGAGCATGGAAGTAAAATTCCACAAGAAATTAAAGATTCAGTAAATAATGCAATTTCTAATCTCAAATCTGTAATGGATTCAGATAGTCAGGATGTACTAAAAGATAAGATACAGGAATTAAATAATGCCATAACAGCTATAGGACAACATATGCATCAAAGTGGTAGCACTAACCATAATGAAGACACTTCTAAATCTGAGAGTAGCAGTGAGAAAACTGAAGATGAATATGTTGATGCTGATTATGAAGAAGTAAAAACGGAAGATAAGAAGTAATTAATATTGAATGAACGTGTTCAGAATAGTCTGGTTCACGTTCATTATGTGATGAAAATTACTAACTGGAAACGAATGAAGCTTGAGAATAGTGGCTAAAGCTATATCAGGTATACGTTTAAATAAATCAGAAAAATATAATTGTGTAATTGATCAAGTAAAAGAAGAGTGATTACATCTTATCAATGACTCTTTTTTATTGAGTTACACGTTAGAAATAGCACCACATCCTTACTACGCTACCATCTTAGCTATACGCAATACTGATCGCATCAGCATATCCGCAGTACGGTTCTTTATTCACTTTCTAAACAAGTAATAACTTAAGATCTGATTAGTATTTTTTCATTTTTTCTGCTATCAAAGTGGTTTAATGATCAGTATCACCTTATGATGCTTAATAAATTACAGCCATTTCGTAATAAATATTACGTAGTAGTAGCAATAAATACTTTTTGTATTAGTTTTGTGGATGCTCTCTGGCGTATTCACTTCAAACCATGATAAACAAGCTAAACAGTCACAACATAACTACTTTAAAATTGAGAAATTTACCTTTGTGAGGCACATACCATTCACACTGACTGAACAATTACAAAGCGAAGAGTTTATAAAATCCGAAACATTGTATAACATCATAGAAAATAACGTTAATATGACATCACTAGAGCAAGTTGCTGGAGTTCAATATAAAGAAGTGGAATGCCATTACAGAAGAGGACATTTATGTAAAGGAAAGAAACGCCGCTCTTATTATAGAAGAGGACATTATTACAATAGAAAAAGATAATATTGCTAACACATCAGAAAGAATGCCAAAGAGGATAAATTAATAAAACTTTTCATACGACACCGTGCTCATATGTGCCGATTAATCTATCTTGCTATATTTAGTTAATTTTAAGAATTCCATTAATTTCATTCTACCTTTTCAAACTTTCGTTCAATCTAGCATTTTGCTAATATGCTCTTAGCCTCAAATAAGTAATTCTTCTTGATTACTAATTTCATTCACCTTTACCGTAGACACCCTGCTTCATGTTTTAGACAATAATAACATCCGAAAATTCTACTCTAGCAAAAAGCAACTTATTTATGTTAATAATAATTCAACCTATACTTCAACTAATTCTTTAAACTCAATTCAGATATTGCTTCTCATTTATACAAACATCAAAAAAGCAAACTCTATCTCCTATAAGTATTTTAGAATTCATTAAAAACTGCTATTATCTTGATAATAGACAATCTTCATGAAATCTATGAACATATTTCATAATGCTTTCACAAGACTTTTCTCTACTTTTGTCTCGCAGGATAAGTATGGCAATAAATATTACACATCTAAAAAATACTTAAAATACTTTCTTTCACCACATACTAGAAGATGGGTAATATACTCTAATTTCTGGGGTGACTACTTTTGCAATGAACCAACTTCTATAGATAATAACAATTTCAATTGGCTATCTCACAGATCTTCATCACTTGAACATAAAGATGAATCTCTTCACTATAAATACGATAAGGTTTTTCTTAATGATTCCGGTCGCTTACAAACAACTGATGATAATATAGAAACGTATATTGCTCACTATAATTCTAAAGAATTACCTAATATACCTAATCTTACTGGAACGGTAGCTCGTATGATGCACGCTAGCCATGGTTGCAAGAATCGCCTTGTTGATGTAGAATACTTTCCTTGGAATTACTAAATACTTATCCATCTTACTATGAAAGAACGTATGATCAGTGCACTATTACAAAGATTCCCTGACGCTATACTTTCAATACAGGAAATTGCGTGCGATGACATGCATTATCATATATCCATTCAAACTTCTGAATTTGCTGGAAAAACTCTTCTTGAGCAACATAGGATGATATATAGTATAATAGGAGAGTATGTAGGAAATGAGGTACATGCAGTAAAAATAAAAACCGCTCTACCCACATATTAAATTTTCTATAATTATGAAAGAATACGATATAGTAATTATTGGCAGCGGTCCCGGCGGATATGTTGCAGCAATAAGAGCTGCACAACTTAAGATGCGGGTATTGGTTGTAGAAAAAGAAGAATTAGGAGGAATATGTTTGAACTGGGGGTGCATACCAACAAAAGCATTATTAAAGTCATCAGAGACCCTCTATCATCTCAAAAAAGCTCACTTTTCTGGAATAATAGCAAAAGACATTTCTTTCGATTTGCAGAAAATCGTTCAACAATCCAGGAATGCAGCTACGCAATTAAACAGAGGAGTTAGCTCATTACTTAAAAAAAATAACATAGAAGTAATTTTTGGACATGCTACTATCAAAACTAAACATGAACTGCATGTGTTAGGAAATGATAAAAAAGAACATAATATTAAGACAAAAAACATCATAATCGCAACAGGAGCGTCACCACGTCAACTTCCAAATATCCCTATAGATGGCAGAATAGTATGGTCATACAGAGAAGCAATGATTCCTAAAATACTACCACAATCATTACTCGTAATAGGTAGCGGAGCTATAGGCATGGAATTTGCGAATTTTTATAGTGTTTTAGGTGCGAAAGTTACAATCGTAGAGAAAATGCCTCGAATAATGCAAACAGAAGATCACGATATAGCAAAACTTATGCATCAAGCAATGGAAGAACTTGGCGTATGTATTAAGACTTCTGCAACCATCGACAAATTCGAAATAAGAAATGAAAAAGCGTATACCGTTATTACATCTAATGGAGAATCAGAAGAAATTCTCTTTGATAATATTATTTCCGCTGCTGGTGTCGTACCAAATATTAAAGATATAGGATTAGAAAATTTGGGACTTCTTTTATCTGAAAATGATAAAATTATCGTAAATAATCAGATGCGTACCAGTATAGATAACGTATATGCAATAGGTGATGTAAATAATAACCCTTATATGCTAGCTCACAAAGCTAGTCATGAAGGAATTATTTCTATAGAAGCAATTTGTAATAAAAATCCCCATGGTTTAGACTATAATGCCATCCCCTCATGCATATACACTACACCACAAATTGCAAGTATCGGATATACAGAAGAAGCAGCAAGACAATTGAAGTACAAAATCGCCATAAGTAAGTTTCCTTTTACTGGAAATGGGAAGGCAGTAGCTACTCGCACTACAAACGGTCTAGTGAAAATTATCACTAACATCGATACAGGAGAAGTACTAGGAGCCCACATGATAGGTGATAATGTAAGCGAAATAATATGTTGTTTCGGAATATTAAAAGCCTCAGAAGGCACAGTTGATGAAATACTATCGACAATATTTCCACATCCTACAATATCAGAAGTAATACATGAGGCCGCACTTGGTATATATGATCGTACAATTCATTTATAGTTTCTAGTTTTAGAATCAGCCTCACATCATTCTTAATTACGAATCTTTTTTATTAGTACTAATATTCGTTACGTCTTTTTTAAGCTTTAGGAAAATGAATACACACAATATAAATTTTAAATAATACAATATAAATATAGGGAGTGGTTACTCATGAGAGATTGAATGAAAAATATATTGAAAAAACAAAGGAGAATGAGTGTAATAGCATATAATTATTAGAAAGAAATATATTAGAATGGCTTACTGTAAAGCAAGAGACATCGTGGTAGAAAAAAACGATATAATGGACAAATTAAATATGTTCATTATGAAAAATACATTAAGTGGAATTGCGATAAGTATAGTAATATATGGAGGAATAAGTTTCTTTTATAGAAAGGAATTGGACGGCATAAGTGATGACATGGAAGCTAATGACATAAGTGATAATAAAGATAATAAAGAGGAGGATAGTGGGGCGTCGGGAGAGGCTAAGAAAGAGGAAGAGATGAAGAAAGAATGGTGGCAGAGTGCAGAGGAAGAGACGAAGAAGGAATTGGAGAGATTAACTGATGAGCAGAAGATACGAATGAAACAATTGAAAGCTACTGAAAAGGATTTTGAAAAGTCTTATATAGAAGCACAAGAATATATAAAAACACATCAAGTAGTGAAAAATTATCGTGCAGAGTTGAAATTTTTCGGTCAAAGGCTGGATGAAAAGACATATAAAATCCTTATCTTAGAAACTAAAATAGAACAAAAAAAGCTGATAGGAGATGGAATTGCTGTAGCGGAAATAGAAAAAGAAAAGCTAAAGACAGTATATGAGAGATTGG
>NZ_CP110343.1:776502-815586 GCF_034359305.1 Candidatus Fokinia cryptica
GATAAGATACTTCATTCTTACGAAGAAATAAGAATAGAAGAGGAGGAGAAAAATAATTTACTTTTTACTTATCAAGGTGAAGATTTATCTCAAAAAATACTAAATTATTTCAGAAATTTAAAAGATAAAGAGCTTAAAAAAAGAGCTTTAGAAAGAGAGGTTATCGAGAAAAAAGAGCAGATGGAAAAAATAAAGGAAGAGCAAATTATAGCTAAAGCTGAACTAATGAATGATTTTGAGTATGTAAGATTTGATATTCAGAACCTAATAAAGGAGCTTGAAGAAGAGGAGAAATTAATATCTGAACTTATAGTAGAAAAGAAGGAGTTAGAAGCATTGAAAGAGATAAATGATGCTATTTTAATAGAGAGAAAAAATCTGAGAATGGAAGAGCTTGTGGATTATGAGTCACTTTTAAATAATTTCTTGAAGTATTGTTCGTCTCTTGTTCCTCTTCAAAATGAAGTAGAATGCAATATATATAAGAAACAACTTAATTTTGTGAAGCAAATAGCGAAGAAAGTTAAGTTGATATATTTTGCAGAGGAAAGAGTAAAAAATTTAAAGGAAGTACTATTCGAATATCAGAAGTTGGCAAGAGATTATTCTGAAATTTCTCTTAATAATCCATTAAAGAAAGATGTTGAAGATTTTTCGCAGGAAGTAGTATTAGCATGGAACACAGCTGAAAAGGAAAATAGTGAGCATTTAAATAGCGTAAATCTGGATATTGAAAATTTGGAAGCTCATATTGAATCATTAGATATTAATATATCGAAATTATCAGATGCGTTAAAGGATCTTGGTGTTATAGAGTACGATGCTGCTCTTAACATAGATTCCGAGAAGACTAAATTTGAAGTTTTGAAAAATAAGTTACAAAAAGAGCTATTATTAGCTTCCGAGAAGACTCAATTTGAAATTTTGAAAAATAAGTTACAAAAAGAGCTATTATTATCTTATTTGAAAGAGTTTTACGAAGCTAAAAGATATTATGAACGTACTAAAGAGTTGCATGATATGCTTAAGCATTCCATGAAAATGAAAGAGCTTTGTGAGAAAGATACGATGTTGCGAAAACAGCTTAAATTATCAAAAGGAACATCTGAAGAAGAAAAGCTATTAAAAGAATTGCAAAATTTGAATGAAGAACGAAAAAAATGGTTTGATAATGAACCTTCGGTACAAGAAGCTGTTTTGTTAACTAGAAAAAAAATAGTGGAGAGTTATTCTATTTGGGCTTTAAAAAAGGTGAATCTTGATAAAATAGATGTAAAATTAAGCAATCTTCAAGCCATAGAACGATATTTATCCAGTTTAGATGTTTCAATAAATACTGAACAAAATATTACTATAGAAGCTATCCAGTCTATTGAAAGTAATGTAATTAGAAAGGCAAGAGATTTAAACTTAGCTACTGGAAGTGAAGTGAATAGCTTAATTAAACCTAATTTTACAGAAAGTGAGTTATGTGGATTATATAAAATTTGGCACTCTAAAGATAAACTTCATAAGCATCGTACATTACAAAAGATTCAAGAAAGTATTTTGCAAAAAGAAGCTGAAGGGAGAAAGTTAAAAGTAGAAATTGTTGGTATTGAAGCTCTTATTACATCAAATGAAATTTTAATAAAAGAACAAGCAGAATCACTAAATGATGAGCATTTAAAAGTATTAGAGAAGCTAATTACAGCAGTAGAATTAACTAAAGTAAAATTGAAAGATTGCTATTCGTCCAATGCGGTATTAGAAGCGGAAATTTCTGGAATAGTGAAAAAGATAGAAAATGCATTACTTATACAAGCAATTCTTCGACAAGATGCTATATCAAAAAGTGGTGATCTAAATATAGAAGTACGTGAACTACGATCACATATAGAGATAAGTGAACTACAATCACAATTGGAAATTGTAGAAGAAAAGAAGAGAAAAATAAAACAAAAAGAAGAGCAGCTTCTTAAAGAGATAGATTTATACGAGAAAGCATATATAAAAGTCGATGATGTAGATTTACCAGGGCAATTATTTAAAAATTGGAAAATTCCAGAAGGAGAGATAGAGAAGAGTATAAACAAAGAACCTGATTTAGAAATTGATAATTATCAATTAGAGATAGAGAAAACAGTTACTATATATAATTCAATTCTAGCGAGGATTCATATAGGAGAAGTGTTGCTTGGTAATCTCCTACAAAAGATGCCTTCTCTTCCAGATGTGGATGATATAACGTATGACATTGAAAACGAAAATTTTCAGTTAGAGGAGTATCAGGATAGGCTAAATTCAATTGGCATAAATGATGATGTATTAGAGATGTTCGGAGAAATAGGGCACAAAATTAGTAAGATTGATGTAATAGAACATGTTCCGGAAGTGGAGCAACAATTTATAAAAAGGAGTGTGCTATCTCAGAAGTTACAAAAAATTCACAGTGAAGAAGCTAAAAATACTTTAAAAGAAGTGTATGGAGCAATAAAAAAGATACCAGATATTGCATTTCCTATAGTGCAGTTGACGAGAAGTTTAATGAATACATTATATAGTATTTCTCATGCAAAAGAGTCGCTTGAATTATCTAAAAGAAAACAAAGTTACTTAGATAATGATAAGCAGTTTTATTTAGCTCGACTTACTGATAAGAACAGCGCTGCAAAACTAAAAAATGCAGTAGAAGAAAAATTAAAAAGTATAAAGATTCTGAAAAAAGGAACACGTGATAAAGAAGCTTTAGAAAAATTAACTCTTGAATTTTATATCTATTCCGAAGTAAATGCGGAATTGGATATAAACTATTCTCAAGAAGACTTCAAAGAAAAGCTTCTTAATGAAATTAATAAAGCTGAGAGTAATATTACGGAATTTGAGCAGCAAAAAGAAAAACTTCTTTTGCAGTTAAAAAGTATAAAGAATGATATAGAAGGACTGCGACAAAAATTGCTGCCGTTTGAAATAGAAATGCAAGAAATAGAAAAATTCTTAAAAATGTTACGGAAAGTGGAAGAACTTTATAATGTAGTGATACAAGAAAATAAAAAGAGCTATCTTTATAATATTACCATCTCAAAAGTAGTAGAGAATATTATCCTTGAAGCAGTTACTCCACAAGAGGAAGAGAATAATAAATCTGAATTACTTAAGATTAAAAAGGAGAAAGAGGATATTACTAATTGCAGAAAGAAGGAGATGGAAGCATTGAATACGCTAAGGTATGAATTAGTAGGAAAAGAGGTAGCTGGTTTAGAAGATGAATTAGAGGCAAAGCAACAGTTATTAAAAGAAGAAAAAACTTGGTTTCTCCAAGAAGAAAACAATTTTAACAATCTAAGGCAGAAGAAAAATGATGCACAATTAATATTAGGTAAAATAAAAAATGAAAATAAAGAGGTAAAAAATATTTCGGATATCGTACGTCAATCTATCGAGAAACAAGAACAAGAAATCCGTTTAATCGATGAAATGTTAAGTACGAAAATTGAATATTTGGAAAAAAAGAAAGCATCTATTCTTCTTGAAGAAAGGGCAATTGACGTGCTAAGGAATAAAATAGTAATGGCTAAAGAATTGATACAAAATCGAGACCCATGGGAAATAGTTAGACCTGCTCTAGAATTAAAGGAAAAGTTAATTAGACAATCTATTGATGAGACCAATGCTTTTATCATACAAACTCAACAAGTAATCATACAAGAAAGGATAGTGCTACTTTCAAGTGATATTAAAGCTGTTTCTGAGGCTGTTTCTGAAGCTCTTAAAAATAAACAGAACATTGCTAAGAATGATGATCTTCTCGAACTAAAGCCTTTTGGAGCATTGAGTGATGATTATATGTCGCATATTTTACGAAAAATGGAGGAGGTAGAACAGAATATTGAAAGTGAGAGTGAAGATGAAGGTGAAAATGAGCATCCATTACATATGAGTCAAAAATATGCTTCTGATGTTGAGAGGTTAAAACTTTTCATACATGAAGAAGCAACTACTGTAACAAGTCTAATACCTGCGCCAAAAGTTAAATATCCGATGTGTATAGAGGAAAAATATGTTGCTAATGATGAAGTAAATTTACGTATGGATTACAAAAAGTGGACTGCTAAATACGAACATGCCAGTTCTGTAAATAAAGATATACCTATCTTTGAGAAAAAAATGTCCTTGGAACAACATATATCGCAACTGATTCAAGATGTGGATTCAATATCCAAAAATATAATGGATTGTAGAGCGATATTAGTGTTATTAAGGCTAAAGAAAACTGATATCGTATTAGAAAAACAAGAGTATGAAACGTCATTGATGTTGCAATCATTGATGCAGAAGCAATTTGAGTTAAGTAATGATATTCGAAAATCTTATGATGAACTTCATTTGATAGATATGCATAGTACTAGAGTTATAAAAGGAAGAGAAGCTTATGTCGGAAAAGAGCAATTAGCACCTGTAGCATTGAAGGAAATAAGTGTAGTGAAGCAACATTTGCATGAAGTAAGGAAGAATCGTATGCATTGTAGTAATGAGATAGAAAAGTTAGATCATGCTATCAAAATAGCTCGATATGATTTCGGGTTTTTAAAAGATCAAGAAGGATACTATGAGAGATTAGCAATGTTAAAAATGATCGAATACAACAGAGCAGATATGGTGAAAGAGTTGAAAGTAAATGAGTATAAAATTGATCTATTGTGGCTGGAATTAGTAAAACTAAGAAATATTGACGGTAAGGATGATACAATTCCAAATAAGGAAAGAGATTTTGAAATACAGGAAAGAATAAGAGAAATAGAGCAGTGGGAATTTGATGCAACAAGTATAAGTGGTAGAGCTGCGATGTTAGACCAGAATGGAGAAAAGTATAAAGCTATGCAGAGTATTATCACGAATATGAAAAATAGGGAGCATATAGCTGCAAAAACTTCCTTACTTGTGCCTTATAGTGACATTTATAAAGCATTAGATAACTTCAGAAAAAGTAAGCCTGATATGATACTTCATGCAGAAACAGGTATTGTTAAATTACAGAATCAGCAAAATGTGAAAGCGATGAAGCACGAAGAGTTAGCTTCACAATATGTTGGTGTAAGAATGCATGATTTGACCGTATGGAAACTATTAAATAACCTATTAACATTACTAACACATCCTAGTAAAGGAAGCGTCCAATCATGGGAAATAGGAAAAATGCTTCAAAAATTACGAGATATAAAAATAGAGCATGAAACGGAGTTTAATTTGCCAGAGTATTATGACTCGTATATAGAAGTCATCCAAGCTATGGGGGCTTTTAAAAATGGTAGAACAATAGAGCAGATATGTTCAGAGCAGAATGCGTTTTTAGATGAAATTCGCAAATTAGAGAAAGAGAAACAGTTGAGAATGGCAAAAAGATCTGAAAAAGAGAAGCAGATAAAGAAAAGTCTCGATAGAAATGAAGTAGAAATTCTTACAGTTGAGATAAAAGAAAGTCAAAGCTTAGATGAGAAAGCTGCATTGCAGATATTAGAAAAGAAACAAAAATGCGCTCAACTTGATGAAGAAAGGATAAATTACTATACCGAGCTTTCTTCGTGGGGATGGGAATTGCGAACAGTTTCTAGGTTTATGAAAGCCATGAAATTGAATGTTATATTTGAGGAAATAATAAAAGAAAGAGATGAGATTAATATCTACTTCTCGAAAATTTTAAACATAAATAATGATCCTCAAATTGTAGCTCTCTTTAAACTGAAGGAGAAAAAGAAAGAAAGTAGCATTTATTACTATGAAGCAATTCAAAAATTGAACGATGTACTAATGAATGCGATCGTAGATGGAGAGTTTAAGTGGAAAAAAAATGTTTTACCAATATTAAAGAATTTTCAAAAAGATAGTGAAGAAAGTATTGCGGTGATAAAATTACAACAAATGAAAAGTAAAGTTGCATATAAAAAAGCTGTTGAGATCTGCAAAGAGTTAAAAAATACACTTGCTGCAAAATTTGAGGAAGATGGTGAAAAAGTACTCTTGGAAAAATTTATGGCGCTGAAATTTCCAGCTAATGATGAATATAATTATGATGAAGTAAATTGTTATTTAAAAGCAGTTGAGGCTCTTGTGAGAGTAGATTGGAAGATAGAGCCTGTACAGCCATACATATATGGGATGCGTGAAGTATTGAAAAAAATAGATTCCAATGATATCGCGTATGAAGATGCTATTTTAAAATGCAGAGAAACACGAAATGATCTCATTGAAACACTTCATCTTGCTACATTAATTAATGAGAAACTTTCTGAAAAATTGAAAATGCTATCTTTTGATAGTATAGAGAATTCTAATAATCAAAAAATAGGTAGCTATCTAACGAAGATCATTACTTTATTAAAAAGTAATGGCCATGAAATTGATCTTATACAGAAAGAAAAGGACTCTATTACTAATGTGCTGGGAGAGTTAAATAACCCTAGAATTGAGCAAACTTCTGATGAATATCAGAAAATTCTCGGTTCATATGAAAAATCAAAAAGTGATATTCTTGAAAATGTCAAAGCAGATATTTTACATAATAATATGCTTTTACAACAATTGGAAGTGGTTGATATTGAAGCTCTGGAAGCTCCTAATTATGAAGCAGCACGTAAATATTTAAGAGAAGTGATTGCTCTTATGGCAGAAAAGAAAGATGAGGAATTTAATTGGTTGGTAGGACAACAACAGATGAATGCTATATTGAAACAATTTCAAAATGAAAAAGGTGATGTAGATCATGTAGCATATAAAGAAGCAGTGAAAAAGCATGAAGAAGCGATTGTATCGTATAAAGAGTTGAAAGCTAATGTCATTAAGAATATTCAAGAAAGTAATAAAGCTAACGATTTGTTATTAGTAAAATTAGATAAGCTCTTTAATAAAGAAGTGAAAGATTTTGCAATGTTACGTACTAATTTAGTGCAAATTACATTGCTTTTAAAAGAAAGCAATCGGTTAACTGGTTTGCAAAATCAGATAACTAATATGGAAAGAGAATTAAAATATTCCACTATTCCTAAGAAGGAAGAGGAATATAAAAAGACTGTTAAGTTATATCATGATGTAAAGAGTAAAATTCTTGCGCGTCTTCAGATGGATAATCAAAATAATAAAAAAGTCTCAGAACAGCTGAAAGAATGGGATCTTAAGCAACAAGAATCCTTAACTGATAGTTTAGGTAAAATTATTATCCTTTTGGAGAATAAGGATCAGAAAATGGAATTTGTGAAAAAAAAGAAAAGCGAGGCGCTTAAATTTTTAAAAAAATTACACAGTAGTAATAAAGTAAACGTCGCATACGAGAATATATTGTCTTTTTATGAACAAGCAATGAGTGATATTCGAAAAACATTCAATGAAGTAAAAAAAAGAACTCAGAAAGAGGAAATAATGCGCTTAGAGCAGATGGATAAGAATAACTATTATAAGGCTATTTGGGGTTTAATAGATCAATACCTTTATAGTGAGATGAAAGAACAAAAACAGCAAATAGCATTAAAACAGAAGGAATTTGAGGGCGAATGGAAGAGCTTTCCTAATTCACGAATAAAAGCTATTAAGGGAATGGAGAAAATAGCTAAAGTGCGTCAGGATATAGAAGAATTTCTTGTAAATGAACCGCATTATCGTCAAATGCCATCTATTCGTAGTGCTTTTGATCGTCTTCAGAATTTAAAAGAAAAGCATAAGAGAGAGGAGATGGAAGAGATGATATATAGAAGATGGTTAGATGAACAGGGAGCATATTTATCTGAATTTTCGACATTTTTACATAATTTCCTTGATAGTAAGGTGATTTATCTTAAAGAAGGATCAACAGAATATTCATCTTATATAACAAAATTACTTTTGTTGTTGAATAATGAACGTTCAAAGAATTTAATAGAAAAGCTTCCACAATCGATAA
This sequence comes from Candidatus Fokinia cryptica, assembly GCF_034359305.1. Taxonomy (NCBI): domain Bacteria; kingdom Pseudomonadati; phylum Pseudomonadota; class Alphaproteobacteria; order Rickettsiales; family Candidatus Midichloriaceae; genus Candidatus Fokinia; species Candidatus Fokinia crypta. The sequence continues at coordinate 784,412 of NZ_CP110343.1, forward strand.
AAAACGTAGTGCCGTATTTGGAAGCAAAGTTGAAACAAATGGAACGTATCTCAAAGCATGAAAATTTGAATAAGGCTACTAATGAGAGATACGAGTATGTTGAAGAAGAAAAGAGGAAAATGTTTATACTGTATAAAAGTGCACTTAAATTTCTAGAAGCGGAGCAACGAGAGTATAATAAAAAGCGTGAAAATCTTTCGAGTGAAGGAGTAATACGAGAAATCTTTCGTCATCGTGAGATGGAGAATGTATGGAATGAATTAGAGATTGCTATTTCGTTTGAGTTAACTCCTGAAGATATGAAAATGCAGATTGATTATTATCATACTCAAATACTGACTTATTTATCTGAAGTAAGCAAAACTTCTCATGTTGCTGGAAATGATAAAATTTATACTGTGCTCAAAATGATCGAAAAATTCAGAGAATTAAATGGTGATACATATGATAAAGAAGTCTTATTGAAGAAGAATAAGTTGCAACAGGTAATAATAAAAGAGTTACAATTCTTTTCTGATATATTGGCACGTGAAGAAAGTTTGATGCAATTAGAGCGACAAAGAGAAGATTTATGGAGATACAGCAATAATAATGATATTCAGAAATTGTGGAGAGAAAGGAGTTTTCTTAATAAGCAGCTTATAGATGCTAAAAAAGAACTGGAAGGAGAGTATAAAATATCACGTGCGAATAAAGTGAAGAATTTAGCACAATTAGCTGAAGCTCATCTATCGGATATGCTGTATTCTCAGAAAGAAAAAATAAACAGTGAAATTGCTTCACTCCAGCTTCAGTTAAAAAGCTTGTTAAGAGGATTTCATGTAAATAGTAGTGATTCTTTTAAGAATATGAAGATGGAGCAATTGTTCCAGAATAGTATTGCATTTCGCAGTGATGTATTAAAGGAAAAGCTGAAAAAAATGATCTCATCGCTTGGAGCATGTGTTGCACTAGTAGAATCTACTGCAGGAAATTTATCTAAAAATGAGAAAAGGAGTACCTTGTGTTCGGAAATGAAGAATTTAAACGATGCAGCTAAGAAAGAACTACAAAATGTAGGAAGTATGGAAAAAATTGCATTAAAAAATGCAGATGATGCAAAAGTCGAAATTATGTTATCAGGAAAAGAAATGTTGAGAATAGAACTTGCCGTAACTGAAATATATCAGCAACTTACGAATTTAGAATCTGACAATGTCGTTGTATTATCGGAGAAACTGGAAACTGTAAATCTGGAAAAAAGTGACACCTTACTGCAAATAAAAAATGCTATAGAAAAAACAGCAAATGGGAAAAATTTTGAAAAAGCAATGCAAAAAATAGGAAAATGTAATGTTAGTATAGCACATCATAATAGTGAGATTGTAAAAATTTCTTTGGAAAGAGATGAAATAGAGGAAAAGCTTGCGCAATTAGAGGAACAAAAATTGAAATTATTAATTCTCTGCAGTGAGGAGAAAAAAATATTAGATAATGAAGTACGTATTAATAATGCTACTAATGGGTATTATCAAAAATTGCGTCAATTAGAGGAGTTAGTAGATTTAATGAAAGAGATAAAGAGTGATAAAAAGAAAATAGAAGAGATAAATATTAGATATTCTTTATTAAATGAAGCAATGATTCGTACTGAAGGGGAAAATCTAGAAATGGAAAATTTGAAAAAGCAAAAAATAGAAATGGAATCTGTCCTCGCTACTAATGAGGAGTTGCTCAGTAAGTTGCAGGAAATGAGCGGTAGTACTATAAGAGAAATTAAGAAAGAGATTTTAAAACGTAACGGTTCTATTTTGTATGATGAATTTACTAAGCAAGCATCTGATAATCTAGAGAAGGTGCAGAAGAGTATTTTTTCCTTACAGAAAAAGTATCAAAACACTGCGGATGATCTTATACAAGAAGGATTAATGATTGAGCAATATTATGAGCAATTGCTACCAGAATTAATAGATCAATGTTTTAAGAAATTGGGTATTAAAAATGCTATTCCGACAAATATAGTGAATGCTTCTCAGCAAAAATATGCTCAATACGATAAAAATATAGGAGAAGTGACTTTAGCGATTTCTGTATTACGGGATAAGCATACTGTTGTAATGAGAGCAATCTCAGAAAATAAGAAAGAACTCTTGAATCTAGAGGATCAAATTGATATCGCTAATCAGGAAATAGATGAACTATACATAAAATACCAAGAAGAGAATGGTATATTAGAAGAAATGGTGCAAGAGTTGGCACCGCACTATATTCTTCTAGAAGAATATAGAAGGAGCGAAAAGGATTTGATAAAAGAACATCAGGCCCATGAATATTATATTGGTAAGTTAGAAAGAGAGAAGAAAGTTCTAAGCGAAGAAGCGGAAAAGAAAAAAATGTTGGAAGAACTTAAAAAACTTACTGCAGTAGAAGTGTTGTATGGAATGTATAAAAAAGAGTTTATTACTAGGGAAGAGTATTTACGAAAAGAAGAAAACTTTTTCACTAACACGACGCTACTACAAAAGCACCGTGAAATGCTGCAAGAAGATAATAATACATTAGATTTATATAATAAAAAGCTCGTTAAAATAAACCAAACGATAGAGAATTTATTTCAAGATAGGCAGCACATAGAAGAAAAAATTCTCACACTATCAAAGGTTTTGTCAGGAAATACTGAACAGCTTAATCAGAAAGGTATGTTACGACTATATGAACTTTTCAAGGAAGTGGAAAATGCATACGTGCTTGTGGATGAATATAGTGCGAGAAAAAGCTTTAGTAGGAGATTGAATGCGCATGATAAAGATTCAGCAAGAGCACAGCATTTATATAATGAAAATCCTGTAAAAAATGCCGAAAAAATACAAAGTTATTTACAAAGTAGTGTTATAAAGCAAAATAAGTTTCAATCCGATTCGAAATTATATGAAAGGAAAGAAGAAAAGTTACAAGCAAATATTGCTGATATGATCAGAGAAATGGAAGTAAGTTATACTACGAATAGCTCTATTCTCTTTCAGAATCGTGATCTTAAAATATTAATTGAAGCGAGGAGTAATTTGATGAAGCTACAATTACAAAAGAAAGAATTGGAAAGGCAGAATGATATTTTATCGATATCTAATAAAATTAAGACGATTCAGTTGGAAGTTGTTTTGAAAATAAATAATCTTGCTGAGGCAGAAGTTTTCGAAGACCCGAAATTGGTGAAATTGCAAGAGCAACTGGCACTCATACAAGATGATGAAGCGAAAAGCTTAAGTATACAGGAAGAGATAATTGAACTTAAGTTAGAAGCTGCGTTAAATAAAGTAGGTATTATTTCTAATAGTGATATTATAGCGTCCCTGTATTTCAGTTTACTAGAAAATTTCCTTAAGGAGAGTGGATTACGAATATATGATGAAGATAGATCTAAAGAAGAATATGCAAGATATTCAAAAATGATTGCGAATCTCGATCAAGAAATTGAGATCTTGAAGAAGAATGCCTTTATAATTGATGGGGAGAGAAGAAGTATCGAAAATAATTTGGATGTCAGAAAGCGTATCATTAGCAGCTTAAAATTAGAAACAGATTCTTCACAAAAAGAAATGTATAATATTACTATTAAAGCCTTAAATCCATTAAGAGCTTCTATTTTAAAATATAAAGCGAGTGAATTTAGCGGAGTAGAGAAAAGAATAACACCTCATATAAAAAAGCTCTATGAAGAAATAAGTAAAAAAATGGAAGAAATGGAGAATGCTTTTAAAACTCACGAGGTGATTGAAAGTGAGAAAAGCCCAAATAAAGCGAATGAGCTTACGCGACAAATTGGAGAAATTGCAAAGCATGAAGAAGAGATAATTTATTTTGAGAAAAAGGTAAAAGCGTTAGAAGTAGAGAAGCAAAGATTTCAACAAAAATCCGATAAATTGAAAGAAAAAGCTGCAGTATATGAGAATGTTGCTAGATGTCTTTCACTCTACGAGCAATACATAGAAGGGAATGAAGAAAAAAAAGAGTATTTTTTGGCAGCTATCAATAGCGATTATTTAAAAGAAAATTCTATACTTTATGGCAATAGTCAAATAAGAAAAGCGCTAGAAAAAATAACTTTATCAAGAAGTTTTGTTAAAACGACTAAAATACTTCTGCTTGCGATATCATCCGAAAACATTACTTATAATAAGCTTTGTGAGAAATTTGAAGCAATAGTTAAGTTTAAGGAGCATATAACCCAGCAAATCACATCGCTTAAAGTTAACATAGAAGATGATATATTATTTTGTCAGCAAAGGTTCGAAATATTAAAAGGAAAAAGAGATTTACAAAAAGAAGATTGGGCGGATATTCAGCGTAAATTGAAGAGTGCAGTAAAGAGTATTCGTGAATCGTTCAGAATGCATGAAAATAGTTTATTATCTCAATTGAGTGATGTTATATATCAGGAATTAGGTGAAAATGAAATTCCTAAGAACATAGAAGGATACGAGATTCTAAAACAAAAGAGTATGGTATATGATAGTAAGATTAAAAATTTAGCGAAAACAATTACTACATTTAGCAGTGAGATATCAAAGAGAGTTATGATAAATCAAGAAATTGCTATTGAAGTAGAGAGCTTAAAAGTAGCGTGCAAGGATAAGGAAGCAGAGGCTTTATTAAAGCAAGGTAAAGATGATATAGCATTGAAAGATGCATCAGCTTTTATAAATAAAGCACGAGAAGAATTTCGTGAGAAGTATGAAATTTTAATGATGGCAGCAGTGAAATATTTAGAAAGCTTTAAGGAACTTGCACAAGATTCTTTAGGTAACCCTATAGAGCTAAAGTATTCTTTAGAAGAACAAAATGAGCGCGCACAGAAGTTAAATGATTTTGAAAGTGCTCTAAGAAATTTTTCTGATAGTACTGCATATGCAGAGAAGTTATTGAGTGTTGGTAAACAAAAAATAGCATTTGATACTATTAATATGAAAATTGAGAAATTAGAAAATCAGTTACATACTATTGGGAGGGAAAGTGATATGAAATCTCTTATTAACTTAGGATTAAAGTATGAAGAAGCAGATGCCTTATATGCTGATGAAAGTCCAGAGTTAGTTGAATTTTTTTCTAAAACATCTCTTCCTGAAGAGATAAGAACAATCTTTGAATCGCTGAAAAATGCACGTATAAATTACTGGCAGAAAATAGAACAAATGCAATTACAATATGATAGGGAAGTCACTTCAATAGATAAAAACATAGAGAACTTAAAAGCTAATCTGAATAATCATATACAAGAGGAGGATGCTAGATTGTATACAGAAATGCAGCAAATGCTTTTGCGTAATAAGCGATCTGCGAAAGAGATGAATTATAATGAAGATGCAATTTTTTCTGTTAATACTTTCTCACATGAGCAAGATGAGTATTTTGATGGAGATGAGCTACAAAAGAGCTTTCAAAATAAGGAGATTTTTTCATTAAATTATGAAAAGCCTGTTGATTCGGATGTTAATGACGAATCAATCGAGTATCAAACTGTAGTGGAAGAAGGAAAAGAAGAGCCTTGGTACGATGCTGTTGTATAAAGTTGCATCAGTAAATATGTTTAAGAGAAAGATTTATCTCATGCTCGTATTATACCATATAGTAATTTTGTAAATTCCTTGTAATTAAGACTACTTCTTCCTACTAGTACACCATCTAACGAAGTAATTTGGTATAGGGGGCGTATATTATCAGAGTTTACTGCTCCGCCATATACTACCTTCTTTCCATATTCTTGAGTTATATACGTGCTTTTTATTAATTGTATAGTTGATGATATTTTATCTATCGACTCACATTCAGCAGCACCTATATATTTGGTAGGTTCATATGCTATTATATCGCCCGATAGAGCTACTTTATTTTGTATATCATGATCGTTGATACATTGTATCGGTGCGATATCATATTTCTTAGCAATTTCAATCTTCTTCATGATGATATCGTTATTTTCGTATATCTTCTTTCTTTCTTGATGTCCAAGTATTACATAAGAACATCCAAATTCTTTCAGTATTTCAGTACTTATTTCTCCGGTATAAGAGCCACTTTCATGCTCACTACAATTTTGAGCGCCTAAATAAATTATATCTAGATTTAGCGATGCTATAATGTCATGTAACGATGGTATATAGAGGTATGGAGGGCATATTACAATCTTAATATGTACCGAACTTTGACTAAGAGCTATATCTTTTATTTCTTTCCATTCTTCTACAAATGAACTAATCTGATGTACGAACGATAATGAGCCATTCATTTTCCAGTTAGCAATTACAAAAAAGTTTCTGATCATTATTCAGCTCGGATAAAAAGACTTTCTATAGTACTCCATTCTTGTTTTGATAATCCAGAATCCTCATATTTTAGATCTTCTCCATTTATTTTGCGCTTTAATATTACCATAACTTTCTCAGAGAGATATACGCCATTCAACAGGTAGTCATTGAATGCTTCAAATGATGTTGGCACCCATATTTGTAAGATATGATGCAATCTTTCAGCATACTGCCTTATTTCATACTGAGCATGCTTATCGATGCGTAGTTTAATGAAATGCATTAAATTATTAAGATTCACCTTCCAGTAGAATTGTGTATAGCAATTTAACGGCAATACGATTCTTGCTATTTCTCTTGCTACTCCTTTTTCTAATAGCTCTTCGTAAAGTTTATATGCTCTCTCACTATTTTCTTTAGCAGAATCTTTCATTTGTACTCCTAAAGTGCTCGTATCCGTAATATCACGTCCTTGTTTATTGTGTGATGACTGTAAGCACGGAACTGAATCCTCTGGTGTATACATATCAGAATCAAGGATTGAATATCTAGCAGAATACTCGTTAAAGCTTCCAGTTCGATGTCTCATCCATTGTCTTGCTATAAATATTGGAAGTTTTACGTGAAATTTTATTTCACACATCTCAAATGGCGTAGTATGCCGATTCCTCATCAGATATCTGATGAGAGCACGATCTTCAAGCATCTTTTTTGTACCCTTTCCGTAAGATACTCTAGCTGCTTGTACCACTGAGCTGTCATCACCCATGTAATCTATTACTCTTATAAAGCCCTTATCTAGTACGTCAAATGATTTACCAAGAACTTTATCGAGTTCAGTGGATACACAACGTTCCATGTATCACTTTGCTTAGGATTTTTTTAGTACATTACGTCCTCTATACACACCATCGTCAGACATCATATGCGAGAGATGGTGTTTTCCTGTCTTTGGGTCTACTATTATGTTCAGTGCTTTAAGAGCATTATGAGCTCTTCTAGTGCCTCTTTTAGAAGGAGAGGTTTTTCTTTTAGGTACTGCCATAGTGCTAAATACTACATCATGTGAGTGATATACTACATTGAGGAGTATATATTTGCAATATCAAACCCCTCCTTAAGTTATGATAGATTGAAGTCAATGATTAAAAGTTTTCGTAAGCTTTGAAGACCATTTTGGATAAAAAGTTCCTAACAGTCCAAAGATCACACCACCTAGTAGTGTATATAATGCTCCTTCCATATCTTTGTTACATAGCATATTTATAAGTGGTATAGCATGATGAAAGAAACTACCAAATGCCATTCCTATCATATTGCAAAGTGCTCCGGTAAGAGCACTCACTTTAAAATCAACCAATGCGATAGTAGCGGCTACTAGCGGTATTTGATATGCTGTTGCAATTCCCATGAAAAATAGTGCTACGTAACAGGTTTTTATTCCTAATACGCTGTACGTCAGTACATTAGGAGAAGCCACAATAAAGAATATGAGAAGAGCAAACAAGATGATTCCACAGTACCTAATTAATGAGATGCATCCTACATATCTGTTACTTAAATACCCTATCACGGGAGCTCCAAGGACATGCCCAGATAGAATAACTGTAGCTACATAAGAAGCTTCTAACGAAGAAATTCCTATCTTCATTTTTAAGAATGTACTACCCCAAGCATCCATAAATCCTTCCATTACACCTATCATTGCCCCATTTATTAAAAATAAGGTGATTATTTGCTTGTTCTTGAATACAGAAAGAATTGTCGAGAGAGTTACTTTAGTATCATTTTTTTTATGTTGCTTGTATGAGATTAGGGAGAAATTTTTGGAATTTGGTATCAATAAAAAGATTATTAATGCTAATCCAAAGCCAATAATTGAGAGGTGTATGAATAACGCATCAAATCCTTGCATTAAAAACATTTTGTTCATTAATACATTACCAACCGCGGCTAGTGCTAATCCTATTGCTACTGCAATTCCAAGACTGAAGTTGAAGGTTTTTGGTTGGAACATTGTAGACAATGCTTTGAAACATCCAAGAATGGCAGCGGATGATACCATTCCTGCTATTATTCTAGCAAAAACTACCGTATACCAAGTATCACATACCACGCAAAGTATTAAACTTGATGACAATAAAAATACTGATAAAAAGATCACATTTTTTAGTCCAAACCTATCTAATGCCAACCCGATCGGAATGTGCGATATAGAGTATGCTATGTAATAAATACTTGCAAAAAACCCAAATTCATGAGGACTGATATGATATCTTGTAGGAAGATAATTTATCAAAACTGCAGGTAGTATTCTCACAACATACTGATATCCGTAAAAACAACTCAAAAATACTGTAATAAGCATTCTAAGATATTTACTATTATGCGATAATGCACTGTGATATTTTAGTGGTATGTAGCGACCAACAACAGCACCTAGGGCTCTTATTGAATACCTTATAATGTGTCTGTAGCCCAGAAAAACCGTTAAAAATACACCTATTAGTATCTTAACAATATTATTTTTACTCTTACTCATATGTATTACACTAAAAATTTACTGATGCTCCTCCAAACAAAAGTCCTCTCCATCTTATCGCCGCTCTATCACTAAACGAGCGATGTGGTACAAGGCTTGGTTGCCTTAGTATGCCTGTTTGTAGGAACAATGATAAGTTCGAATTTAATCTGTAATCTATTCCAGCGCCTAGTTTCCATAGTAAACCACTCTTTTCTATGGTATCTAAATTAAAATCCTTCCATTCTAGATTCATACCAGCAAAAGAACGCATAAGATATTCTTCCATATCTTTAGAAAATAAATCTTTCTTCGAGCTACTATCATACCAACCATATCCAATTCCAACGTTTAAATATGGCACCATTCGTATAGGTGAAGGTATAAAAAGTTTTGTCGCAATCATAACTCCATAGCATTTTAAAATTGGTTGAAGGCTTTTTTCACCCATTTTTTGTATTGGTATATTTGAAAAAATCACATCGATACTCATACGTGAGATATCTGAAAAATTTCTACCGTAGCTACATTCAAAATAATATGGCAATACTTCCCCTAATTCTTCATTAATTGAAACACTTCCTCTCTCATCAGAATAACGGAATCTTATCTGCTCGGTGATTCCCGTACTGGTACCGAAGCCGAAAGACACGTTTTTTTCATTCACACAGTATGCTTTATTGAGAAAAATGGATACACAAAGAAGCATTGCTAGCATGAAGTTTATCTTACTCATATGGGTACAACTTGTTAGAAATTTGCCTTTGCTTAGCCGATATAGTCCACGATTTACAGCATAAAAACAATATAAATAAGAGAAAAATCTCATTTAAATAGTTATGTAGATGAAATTTTATTTTTCTTTAATTGTAGAAAATCTCTCTCAGCATGAAAAGAAGATCTTGTTAATGGGCTGGAAGAAACCATCAAGAAGCCTTTACTAAGAGCTATTGTTTTGTATTCGTCAAAAATAGAAGGATGGATGTATTCTGAAACTTTTACGTGTTTTGTGCTAGGTTGTAAGTATTGTCCTATAGTTATGAAATCTACTTTTGCGGCAATAAGATCATCCATAAGTTGAATGACCTCAGCTTTTGTTTCTCCCAAACCTAACATAATACCGGATTTAGTGAAAATTTCCGGTACAAGTCGCTTCATTTCAAAAAGTAATTGCAAAGAATGAAAGTATCTAGCGCCTGGTCTAATTGAAATATATTTACTAGGAACTGTTTCTAAATTATGGTTAAATACGTCTGGTTTCGCAGAAGCTATGATATTTAGAGCATTATCTTTATTTCTAAAATCAGGAGTTAGTACTTCTATTGTTGTGTATGGAGAGTACTGTCTGATAAGTTCTATGCACTGCGAAAAATGAGAAGCTCCACCATCTTCTAGATCATCTCTATCAACGGAAGTAATAACGACATGCTTTAAATCCATTTCTTGAACTGCTCTAGCTATTTTGAATGGTTCTGTAGGTTCTAGCTTCTGTGGCTTACCAGTTTTGATATTACAAAATGCACATGCACGTGTACATATGTCGCCCATTATAATGAAAGTTGCATGTTTTTTACTCCAACATTCACCTATATTAGGGCATGAAGCCTCCTCACATACGGTACGAAGAGAGTGACGTTTCACGATATCCTGTGTAGCAGCAAAATGTGCACTAGGAGCTTTTACTCTAATCCAATCGGGTTTTTTAGCACTTTCAAACGTAAAAAGCGACATTATACTGGAAATTACGTATTTTCTTCAGTCACTCTATAGAGATTTACGTAGAAATTCAATGGATTTGCGATAGCTTGTTCTGCTGAAAGAGGTCTATTTTTCTTAAATTCAAATGCAACTAACACCAACTTTCCTACAGATCCTTTTCCTGGATAGTTAACATTTATTCTTACTTGAGCTGTATTATCATTTAGAAATACTATTGATTTCCAGTCTACTGTAATCATTCCCTTTTCTCCGTATATTGCTGACGGACTTTGAGGATTAGATGGTGCACTTTTTGCAATGTAACTATCGTAAGATGCTGGAGATGACATTGATGGTACTACGATTCTGTACTGGTACTTGAATGTTTGAGGTATGTACTCTTCTCTCGCTCTAATATACTGCATTACTAATGCTCTTTTCATTGCGACGTTTGTAGAATACTCTTCAGTTGGGACTGATTTTACAACCGTCGGGATACCGGTAATGCTATCTATTTCTACTACGAACGGTTCTATAGATTCTGTATTTTTGATATGCTTTATTAAGATTGCAGATGCTATCAAGCCAAATAAGCACAACACTACTAATACTGCCAAAACGTTGCGCTGTACAACAGCTATCTCATATGATTCTTTGTACCATGTAGGGGCATTTTGTTCTTTGTTTTGCATTGACATTTCTTTAAGATCTATCTTACTGCTGCAAGTAGCATTACAATTCTATAAATACACTTTGAGAAAGTCAAATATTCAGATGTTAGGTAAAATTGTTGTTGCATTTACTTTTTTATGTGGTTGCTTTTCAACTCTACATCGTGCCGTTGCAGTTGAAGATTCATGTTGCAAGATGAATGATATGTGTGAAAATTCACATAGAAGTGTAATGACGTTCAATACTATTGTAAGTGACAAGATGCTCTTCCCGGTTGCAAAAGCAGTAAGAGGTAGTAATAAAGAATATCATAGAGGTTGTATACATAACTTCTTTTATAATTTGAGAGAGCCATTGTATGCTTTGAATGGATTACTGCAAGGTGATCTTAGGTCAGCGTCACAGAGTATGTGTCGTTTTATGTTTAATACCACAGTGGGATTATTAGGGACTATTGATGTTGCATCAAAAATTGGCATTCCGGAAATTAGAAATGGATTTGCCGTTACATTTACTAAATGGGGGATTCGTGCTGGAAACTACAATGTAATACCGCTTTTTGGACCATCTTGTTCAAGAGATACGTTTGCTCTTGCGATGGATTTTATACTAGATCCACTAAATCTAGTTCTTCCAATTGGAGCATTAATAGCAGTTTCTGCTGGAGAAACGATAGTAGCGGTTGATGAAAATTTAGACATTATTCATGATATAAATGATATCTCACTAGATCAGTATGCTGCTTTGAAGGCTGCCTACGTAGTCAAATACGGATTACAAGCGGATAAAGTGAATGGATAAAATTGCTATATTAGAAGCATTTTATGTGGCAAATGTAGCATTTACAAAATATATTTTTTCTGGTAAAACGAACGCTGACTATATGTCTTGATAATGTAATGAGTATTGCAAAAGTATGCTTCTTACTGTTGGCGTCGTTCTTTGTTTTTTCCTCTGAAGTAAGCAGTGGAGGAGAGGTATTTATGAGTCAAGAGTTTGAGAATGTGGATAGTAGTAGTATTGATAGTACTATCTACGATAAGGTGTGTAACGGTGAAGCAATTTTAGAAAAATTTCCTGATAAAAAGTTTAAGAAACGTTCTTTGAAGTCTAGAAAAAAGAAGTATACAATTGCAAAAAAGTACAATGTACACAGTACTCCGAAAGTGAATGGCTTGAAAAAAGTCGGGAAAGCAAGTTCCGATTTAAAGAAGGGTAGTTCTAAAATGTCGAAGATTATGGCAATCTCTGCTCCAAAATCGGCATCGGGTAATTTTGGTAACGCAAGTGCAGCTGACACTTTGGTTTTTGGAGAACATGGAGTGGTTTCAAGTAAAGTATTGAACTACTCTTTACATGCACCACATCAAGAAATAAAGCGGAAAAATGAAGTTGGAGTTGGTGTTAGTATCGGTAGAAACATTGGGCACTCTTTACATACTGTAGGAGGTGCGTTAGTGGAGGAAGAAAGTGTTACAAATCTTTCGTTGTATGAGTTTACTGTATCGCTGAACAGAGAATTATGGCAGTCGAAATCTGGGGGACTTTCTGTACTTATAGGAGGATTTTGTGGCAATAAGATCGTTACTGGGGATTTTGTTAGTGGAAATGGTATGATATTTGGTGTTAGTTCCAAGTTACTGATGCCTTCTTTAAATTCTTTAAAGACAAAAGGTAGCGTCTATTTTGTGCCGTACGTTGAAGGTCGATTGTTTTGGTGCAATATGAGTTACGAATCTATAGGGAATGTAACAGTAGTATCAGAGAGTGTTGCTAATAAAGTAATGGATAAAAATTCTTGTTCAGAAAGCTGTTATTGTATACGAGGAGAGCAAATCATACATGATATGTTTGGGATGTACGGTACTGCAATAGCTGGGATGCGTGTTACTGCCGGAAATGTAGTAATTAGTGTTGGAGCAAGAGTAGATAGAGATTTCCAAGATGTAAAAATATTAGATGGTAAGTTTATGGAAAAGATTACCGGAGAGTGTTTAGAGTGTACTAGTTCTGATGCTGTGTCGGTGGATAGAATGTATAAAATTGAATCTTCCTCCATAAATAATTCTGGAAGTACATCGTTGTATGGTGTTATCGAATTGTCTTATAGATTTTAACCTTTTTAAATATGCTAACATAAACAAGTGTTAACATTACATAGTTTTTCGTTTTATTAATTGCTTTCAGTGCTTTTGTTATAGCGATGGTTCAGAAAAAATTGCCTTCAGTAAATTTAAGAGCATATTTCTCTTCTATGACAGATGAAGAGCTTCTTGCTCATGTATGTAGATATGTGGCAAGAAGGGAGCAGGGAGATGTTATAGCAAAGCAGTTGCTCTCATATTTTGATAATCTTACGAGCGTAGTACATGGTTATTATCTTCCATATCGGAGTGAAATTAGCGAGAAAGTAGAGTTTTTTATGTCGTTATTGTCTGATATATTTTTCAGATTCATTTCTCCTAAAGGGCTTCAGGGCTTACGTATTCCTAGGGATATAAATCAGCTAGTCGAATATTGTCGAATAACAATGTCATTTGCGCCTAGAGAAAGTATGTACATATTTCATTTAGATGCTAAAAATACAATCATTGATGAAGATGTTGTAGGCATTGGTACTATAGATAGAGTGCCGGTGTATCCTATAGAATTGGTGAAGCTAGCAACTTGGAAAAGAGCTTCATCATTGATAGTAGTACATAATCATGTGAGTGAAAATCCTTACCCCTCATCGGCTGATATAGAAGTTACTAGCATAATAGAAGGGCATTTGAGTAAAGCCAATATTCAGCTATTTGATCACTTAATTGTAACTAGGCTACTATATTATTCTATGAAAAGCCGTAACTGTTATAAAGTACATCATGATTTCCTTTGTGCAGAATACAAAAAAAGCTCTGTAAAAAGATAGGTGATAAAAAAATTATCATTTCATTATTACTATAGTAGTAGTTTTTAATATTAAAGATAGACTAAATAAGCGATCATTCGATAGTTCAATTAAATGTTAGTGTAGTTATATAATATTGATAAGATATAGTATTATTCGCAAATTTTCTGATAATTGGGTAATTCTTAGTTAGAATCAGATGATATTATATATTAGTGATGGTATTCTATTTATACTCTATTTTGTTATTTGTGCTTATTGGTAGTGTCATTTATATTAAAGATACTAGAGATTGTTGAGTTATTTTTATTGTGATGGAGTATGAGTGTTCAGGTTATTACATTTGGATGTCGGTTAAATTCATATGAGAGTGGTATTATTAAAAAAAATGCCCAGATAGCATCGCTTGTAGATACTGTCATTATTAATAGTTGTGCCGTTACTAATGAAGCGGAGAAGAAATTAAGAAAAACAATAAAGAATCTGAGAAAAAAGAATCCTAATTTATCTATTATTCTGACTGGGTGTGCAGCTCAGATATCTCCAGATTTTTACAAGAATTTTGATGGAGTGGATTTTGTGATAGGTAATAAAGAGAAAATGCAAGAAATGACGTATTCCGATATAAAGGAAAGGATGTTGAATAAGGGATCTGCAAATAATGTTGTAGTTGGTGATATCATGTCAGTACAGCATATATCTGAGGATGATAATGTGATAACTGAAAGTAATAGGACCAGAGCATTTATAGAAATTCAAAATGGATGTAATCATAGATGTACTTTTTGTACAATCCCATTTGGTAGAGGAAATAACAGAAGTGTACCATTAGGTAGTTTAGTAGAACGTGTTAGAAAGTTAGTTGATTACGGGTATAAAGAGATAATACTCACTGGAGTTGATATTACTGACTATGGTCAAGATCTACCAATAAAGATAACACTAGGGGATGCTATAAAAAGGCTTTTATCATGTGTGCCAAGTATTTTACGTCTTAGACTATCGTCTATAGATGTTTCAGAAATAGACGAGAAGTTATTGCGAGTGATTATAGAAGAAGAAAAATTAATGCCTTTTTTTCACATCAGTATGCAATCGGGTGATCCGATGATTTTGAAGAGAATGAAACGCAGACATTCTCCTAAGGATGTAACAAATTTTTGTAAAATAGTAAGAGAATTCAGAAGAGATGCTACATTTGGTGCTGATATAATTACAGGATTTCCTACTGAAACAGACGAACACTTTTATAATACCTGCAAATTAATAGAAGAGAATGCTATTTCACATTTACATGTTTTTCCATATTCCCAAAGAGATGGAACTCCTGCGGCCAAAATGCCTCAAGTTCCTCATCAAATACGAAGAGAAAGAGCTTATAAGTTACGTGAAATAGGGGATAGTATATTGCAAAAGCATTACAATAAATATATAGGGCAAACAGTTAATGTACTATTTGAAAAAGGGAATGAAGGTAAAACAGAGAACAATAGTAAAGTATGTATTCGCACATTAGTGCAGGAGAATACGCTCTTACCTGTAAGAGTTATTGAGGTTATGCGAGATAAAGATGAATTGAAGCTGTTAGGAGAGCCTTTATAAGGGGTGTAGATTAGAGTTATTGTATTAATTTCGGTATATCTTTAGAGTGCGAAGAGTATATCACTATATTAGTGTCTTTATCGTTATGTTGAGTTGGCTGCGTTACACTTTCGTTCTTTACATGAAAAACAAAATCATCTTTGTTTGATGTGTTCGGTTTTTCGATTAAAGCTAAGAAGTACTTGGCTATCATTAATTCATTATCCTCTGGTTCTTGATGTGAAAATGCAGTTCTTTCTTGTTCTGTCAAAATGCAATATTTTCCTTCCGTAAATAACATGACATTTGTACGAGTCATTATTGATGGTATTGCATTTGAAAACACTAAAGAAGTATCAATAAAGGAGTGTTGTAGAGTGATACCATTTTTCTTAAATATTTCATCAATTACATCTGTGGATGGTGTATCTATTGCAATTGCAATAAGGAATAATTCGCTATTTCCTTTAATTGAAGTATATTTTTCCATTACATGCATAGCTTTCAAGAGACCAAATGCTTCTATATCCCATTGAGTCCAGAAAGCAATTACTACTTTTTTTTGGTATAAGTGAGCGAGAGAAAGTGGTTCTGTATCTACAGTTGTAAATGGAATATTTAATAAATTATAATTAGCAGTGATGTGATCGTTAGAGTTGCAATAGCTATGTCTAAAACTACTATCCTCAATTGTACTAGCAAAAGAGTGAGGTAAAATCACAATTTCAGTGAAAAAGATAGTAAAGAATAAAAATTGTATCATTGGATCTTCTAAAAGAGGCCGGAGTCAGAATCGAACTGACGTATAGCGGATTTGCAATCCGCTGCATTACCACTTTGCTATCCAGCCATATTTATAAACGAGCATTAATGTCGTTTACTTCTTCTGTGCCATTCTGAGCCTAGCTATTCTCTTTGTCATTCTTGCAGCATCTAACATTGCTCTCCTTTTAGCTTGAGATGGCTTTTCTCTAAATCTCTTCATTTTCACCGTCTCTAGTATTCTTTCCTTATACATACGGCGTGATAATTCAGCAAGAGCGCTGGTAACATCACAAGTTTTATCATCTGTTCTTCTGACTAAGATTTTTATTGCCACAGTAATACATAAAGAGTTATACACATAGCGAACATAATTTTCGCTACTGAGATTCTATTTAATTTGCGTCTAAAAATCAAATAAAGACAAGGAAAATACTAGTCAATTTTAGTTTTTTACACTACTTATACGATGTTAGCTCTCTTACTACATAGCAATGCAATGCAAGATGAATTTTTGCCTAAAATACTGTTTATAGGAGCAGGGATTTTACTAACTTTAAAACTACTATTTGTGAGTTTTACGATAGGCTTATTTTTAGGTACATTACTCGCAATTCTCAGATTTAACGGAATTTTTTCTCGTAGCATAGATATTTTTGTATCATTTGTGCGTGGTTCACCAATGATATTACAGTTGAGTTTTATGTATTTTGTTATTCCACAAGTTACCGGTTTTTCTATGGAAGCGGAGAGTGCTGGATTTATTACTCTTGGTATTAATAGTGCAGCATATATAGCAGAGATAGTGAGATCTGGTATCAATAGTATTCCGAGTGGTCAATTTGAAGCATCAGCTGCTTTACAAATACCAGTATCATTTATGTGGAGAGATATAATATTACCGCAGGTTTTGAGAAATATATTTCCTGCGCTAACTAATGAAATCATTACCTTGCTTAAAGAAACTGCATTGATAGCAACTCTTGGTGGAATGGAGATAATGAGGCGAGCCCAGATCATAGGAGCTGAGGAATTTTCGTATTTTGAGCCTTTAGTGGTAGCTGGTTTGTACTACTATACTTTAGTGTTATTGATAGAATTTTTCAGTAAAAAAATTGAAAAGAGGTTGTTTTAGGGGTAATTTGGCGTTTTTTTTATGAATCAGAAGAAAGATTTTTCACAATTCTGTTTTATTTCTGCTTCAGCAGGTAGTGGTAAAACAACAAGAGTAATAGGACGTATGCTACAGCTCCTTTCACGTATTCCTGTATCAAAGATACTTTCTTCTCCAAATTATTCTAAAATTGTATGTATTACTCACACTAATACTGCGGTAGATGAAATATTATTTAGATTAAAGAAAATTATAAAAAGCTTTACTTTAGAAAAATCTTTTGGAGTATATGTTAACTATATTGGAAAGGCATGGAAAGATGAGCAAGATGTTCAAATATTTAATGAGTTACATTCGAGGTTAGAGGAAGTAGTTTTTATAAAAACTATTCATAGTTATTTTTATTCTGCCTCGGGAATGATGAATAGAGTGATCAATGAAAAAAATGATGAAGCGATTTTTAGAAAAGTTTTCCTTACTCTAATACGAAGTTTATTGCATGCTCATATCTGTAATTCACTAACTGAATCATTACGTAGTGCACTAAAAGTTTTATCATTGGAGTTTAATTTTGATCTTTCAGAAAGTTGTAGTGAATTGATGTACGAATTTATAAAGGTATGGTGGCATAATAAGGAATACGATAGCTGTACATTATGGGAAGGACATATAAAAATGTTTACGATCTCCAGCGACATAGACCGAATGCTGGATGAATTAAATAGTGAAGAATTATTTAATATCGTAAAAAGAGAGGTAATTGATAATAGTAAGACTTGCATTAATCATCTTATAGATGAGTACAATAAGGAAAATTTCGAAAATTATATATTAGGAAATTGTTGTTTAGTGGAAAGTTGTACTAGTTTTATAGAAAAGCATTTAGAAAATTATATCATCTCATTTGAAAAAGATAATTTTGGATTGCTCAAAGATATGAATGAACTTCCTAAATCAGATATAGAACACAGAGAATTTATAGAATGGATGCGATTAAGTAGAAAAGATAAAATAGTACGTTTTAATGACTATATGAAGTGTTTTTTTACTGATAAAAAGGAACTCAGAAAAAAGAATAAATTTTCTAAGTGTGTACTATCTAATGAAATTTTTGATAGAGAAAAGGAGAAGATAGCACGATTGAGCATAATCATAGATAAATTAAGATACATTAGGATTTTTTATAGTGTAATGCTTTTTTCCATAGTATCTCATATTGGATATTTCTTTCTCAAGCGTACAGAACGCGTATGTAATTATAATGATATCATGAAAACAGCCTATCTTAGATTAGGAGATGATGCTAATAAATACTCATTATACTCAAAAATCGAACATATACTGATTGATGAAGCGCAAGATTTGGATTTACTACAATGGGAGTCTTTACGCTCTATTATAAATGAATTTGCATTTGATGATACTGGCAAGAGTATATTTATTGTTGGAGATATGAAGCAAGGAATATTTAATTTCCATAATACAGAGGCTTCTTCTTTTTATGAAGAATTTGAGAAACTTAGTAATCATTTTCGGGATTGCAACAAGTTTTTTACATTTGAAGAGATGAATACTAATTATAGAGCTAATAGGACTATTGTGAATTTTGTAAATCATGTATTCAGAGATAAATTTGATAAATGGTCTGATTCAATCGCATATGAACACTCAGATGGTGCGATATATTTTTTTAGAAATAGCAAATCATACAAGGAAATGTGTTTTAATAGCCTTGATAACTCGGAAAATGGTGTAGAAGTTATAGAAAGTGATAATGACAGTAGTGAAGAAAAATTGATGCAAGTATTATCTAAAATTTCTGAGTTGTCTGATATTAAAATTTCTGAGTTATCTGATGTGTTAGTATTATTTCGGACGGCAAAAACAGGATATGAAAAAATGGTGAAAATGGTTACCGATAAGGGATTAAAAGTGCATCATAATTCACATGGTGAGTACGAAAAAGTTTTGACGCAGATAAGATATTTACTAGAATTCATGTATAATCCACATGATGATGTTGGTTTCATTTGTGCTGTATCGAGTATCATTGGTATAGAAGAAATTCAAATTGATATAGATAGTAAAAAAGAGAATTCTTTTTCGCTATGGGAAGTGTTGCAAAGGAAGAGAGGTAATGAGAAATTTATGATTTTCTTACAACAATGTTGTTCTCTTGGTATGTGGGGTGAATTTCGTTTTTTTCTCATATTATTTTATAAGTTCTTATCTTCGATAGGTGATTCATCTGTTTTTATTGTAGAAAAATTACTTGAAGGCCTCGAACTTAATATAGTGCAAACTTCAATTGCGGAGTTATGTTTGCAATGGGATGAATTTTCCGAAGTATTGTATAAAAAGCTGAAAGAGAGCAGCCGCTCCGAAAAAGATGTTGGAATTGTATTTAGTACAATTCATAGTGCAAAAGGGATGGAGGCATCTCATGTCATAATAGCAGATTATCCGTTTTCTACTAAAAGTCGAAAAAGAATAATTATTAATAGTAATAGAGAGATTATGTTGAAACTCTCTATCTTAAAGAAATCTTTTTATGAAAGCATGGATTATCAGGAGCTATTTGATGATATAGAGTCTAACAAGCTTCTATATGTCGCTATGACTAGAGCAAAAAGTTATTTATATTTCTTATGAATGATTATAATAGTAAGCACTACTTTTACATGCATGTAGCCTTAGATATAGCTCGAAAAGGTGCAAATTTAGGGGAAATACCCGTAGGAGCAGTAATTGTAAATGTAAAAAGTGATACTATTGTTGCAACAGCTCATAATCTTACAATACAAAAATGTAACAGAATTGCGCATGCTGAAATGATTGTGATATCAGAAGCGTCGGATTCTGTTAATATGGGTTTTCTTGATCATCACGTCATTTATGTTACATTAGAGCCATGTGCTATGTGTGCAAAAGCACTATCATTGAGTAGAATAAAAAGTATCTATTATGCTGCTGATGACGTTAAAGGTGGTGCTATAAATAATGGAGTACGTATTTTTGATAACAGCACTACAAATCATAAGCCATTGGTGTATTCTGGACTTTTTGCTGAAGAAAGTAGTATTTTGTTGAAGAATTTTTTTAATGTTTTAAGAAAAAAATGAATAAAATAAGTGATTATTTTTTAAAGAATAATTTTATAGTACGTTGCTTTTCTAGCTGTTTTATAGTGATAGCATCATTATGTGTAAATTTTGCTAGTGAACATGCATTTATGCTGTATTTAATGGTTGTTGGAATAATGATGATAATAGAGTTTCAAAAGATGGTTTCGTATCATCACGCAAAAATCTTTACTGGCATACGTAGAAGATTAAAACTATTGGAGTGGATGCTTTTAGGTATTGCGTATGTTTTATGCTTTATAGATAGTATGTTGTATATGAGGAAAATGGAGAATGGTCAGTGGCTTGTAGTATTATTATTTGCAATTGTATGGACTACAGATACCAGTGCTTATATTAGTGGGAAGTTGTTTGGAAAGAGGTGTCTCCCCAGTTATATTAGTCCTACTAAAACTTATGAAGGTTTATTTTTAAGTATTATAATTACAGTTGTAGTTATATGTCCATTGATGGAGATGATGCAAAAATATAACATTTATGACAGTGCTGCATCATGTTTTAGCAATATAGTACTCATCTTGATATTGAGTATAGCATCTCATTGTGGAGATCTACTAGAATCAGTCTTAAAAAGGCACTTTATGGTAAAAGATAGTGGTAATGTAATACCAGGACACGGAGGAGTGCTGGACAGATTTGATAGTATGATATTCGCATCCATTATAATGCGGATATACCTATCTTTATAGCGTTATTGGAACAGTATTTGATATATTCTACTAATCCATACTGAATCAGGATAGCTCTTTTTTGCAGCTAAATAGTAAACATTTGCGACATGTGGAATACCCATACCATACCATGAAACAGCCATTCTATACATTGCTTCTTGCATCAATGAGCTATCATATTTACCTTCTAATATTTTTTTATATCTGTTAGAAGCAGATAGATAATCACCTTTTTTCTCGTAAAAACGACCTATTTCCATTTCTTTTGCCGCTAATATATGTTCGCAGTAGCGAACTTTCCTTAAAGCATCGAGTCCATAATCCGTATTAGGGAAGTTGCGTGCTACTGACTCAAGCTCTTCCTTAGCTTTATATGTGATGTACTGATCTCTTCCAATGTCTACGATTTGAGTATAATAATTTATGCCACTCATATAGTAAGAGTAAGCGATATATTCACTCGTAGGATATCGAATTTGAAAGTCATCTTTTGCATCTATAGACTCATCGAAACGCCCTTCTTGGTACAAGATGTATATTTTCAAGAGACGTGCTTTTTCTGCTTCCGGCGAGATAGGATAATACATTTCTATTTCTGTAATGTTTTCAAGCGCAACACTAGGATTACTATCCTTTTTTTCTAGAGCTGTATTATAAAGCTGTACTGGATTTTTCGTAGAGTAATTCCTTACATCGGATGTACAACCATGAATAAGGAATGAACAAAAAAAGATAATAGCGCTTATGGTACAGCGAAAGCGCTTCATTATCGACTAAGAAAGTTGAGAAATGCGAATTGCTTGTATCACAGAAATTTACCAAAATAAAGTGCGAATGCGTAATTTTGTTTTGTTTATTATATCGATTTTGACCTTTCTACATTTATCATTCTTTTCAAACATGACTATTGCAGTGCTTATTTCATGACTTTTCTAACTCAAAAGAACTTGGATACTATTTCGATCATTGATAATACCATTTCTACGAATATTAGAAATATTATTATCATTTCTAACCTCAGAGAGTGTGAGTGGTTCACCTCATCTCGTAATATCTCATATAGTTCGTATATTATCGCAAGTCTTCTATTCAAGTTATCACTCCTTTGTTGGATATCCATAAATTTGCGAGAAGCATCGTACACATTTTCATACTTTGGATTTTTCCAGAAAAATCCAGGAATATCGAGCACATCATTACTTAGATTGATTGCACTTCTCTCCATGAACAGCATTCCTATTTTTTTAGCAAGTTCTCTTCTAGGCATTTTAATATAACCTCTTTTTACTAATTCTAATGGAATTTTCTTATTCTCTTCTATTAAAGAAAAGACAGAGATTTCGAATACTCTTAACTTTACGGACTGAGATAACCCATATGAAAGGGCTAGTTTAGTGTATGGATTGTCGTCATTCTTCTTAGAAATTTGTATTACATCGCTTGCCATATCTATATTTGTTGGACCATCCTCCAACACGACATAATAACATAAATCCGAAAGATAGTTCTCGAGAGGGGTATCTACGTATTCAACTAGATTTTTTAGGAAAAGAGCTTCCTCTTCTTCTGAATAATTCCAAAATATAACACATCCATACGAAAAAACGAATATTTCCTTCTGAGTTTTTGATGAATTTGTAACATGGATAGCGTCAGAACTGCAAACTCTAACTGGTGTTTCAATGCTAGTGAAGACTTCAGAAAATGCGAACAGATCGCATCCTGCTCCAACGCAGTATGATGCACATCTAAACATTTATTGCTTCTAATTTTTTACAGAACATGCAGTATGAAGTTACACGGTACCATTTAATGGTATCTAAGATACCTCATAAGATCAATAAGTTGATGTTTTTTCTGTTTCCTTGAAGCGTAGTTTTTACTGCTGAAAAAATTGTGTTTCGTTAAAAGTACTACTTTTAGGAGTTGATGATAAGTCACAAGCTATAATATGTAAGATGTAGAGTGAGAAAAAAATTTCATCAATTGAATAATCATCCAATAGACGACTATTTTTTAAAACACTTTTTAGATTTTAATTATTTCTTTCGTATTCTTAACGATATGCATTTTTCGATTTTTTCTATATATACTCCTTCGAGAGGGGTTAAAGCATCAAAGCTGTGATTGCTTTAGGTTTCTTTTCTATTCTTTCAAAATAAAATACCATGTATAGTTGAAATTATACCACATTAGTTTGGTCTGATTACTATAAGAAACCTTAGTATAAGTAACTAACTGCTATAATTAATCTGCTTGTTCCAGAGAAGCGTGTTCTTGAAAGATTTGTTTGTTATGACGTTTTTCAAAATTCTCATGTATCTCTTGAGCAATCAAGCATTTGCGTGCGGTTGGTCTAGCAAGTAATCTCATAATTCCTATCGGTTCTCCTGTTTCTTCACAAAATCCGTATTTTTTATCCTCTATGAGGCGTAATGTGCTATCTATGCGTTCAATTAACTTCCGCAATCTTTCTGTTTCTCTTACTTTTATATGTATGTTTGCCTCTTCAACAGCGTCATCCATTTCTTCGCTTTTACTAATTGCACATTCTGCTAAGTATCCTTTTGCATTTTCTAATGTACGTAGTAGCCTTTCTCTCCAGTTTGATATTGCACTTTTGAAGAATTGTAGATGTTTCTCAGACATGTATTCCTCATTAAGAGAAGGGATGTAGTCATCGACAGCATCTTTTGCAACATCAAACTCACTTAAGAGCTCAAATGTTTTATTATCGTAGTTGGTATTTTTAGGACGAAGTATGTTCATAGAAGACATATTTACGAGTATAGATATCGCACTATGTTATAAGTCTAATCACTTTATAAAAGATTACGCAATAGCAGTTTGTGAATTAAGTAATAAGTATTTGTAATTTTATTTTAGAGGGTGTTGGTTAAAAATTTCTTAATTGAAGAGATTCTATAATTTAATATGAAAAATTAAATAACATTTCATTATAAATAATATATTCATTGATGACTGATTTTTCTTTAGAAGGTTAATTCTCTCTATTTGTATTATCTTCATCTTCATTACTGTTTTGAACACTTCCATCATCTCTATTAATTGCTGCATTATCTTTTGAATTTCCTTGTTCATGAAATGCATTACTTTCCCTGTCTGCGAATTCTCCATCTTCCTCACTTCCGCTACCTTCTCCATCTCTGTTTACATGCTTAGATTTTTTACTACTAGAATTTTTAAGTTGTTCTTGTAACTGAGTAAGCTTTTCTTCTACGCTGAGCTCTTTGCTATCACGTTTTAAGTCTTCCGTAAGCTTTATATCACCGTATTCTAAGCTACTATCTTCTACTGCATCATCAAAATAATCATGTTCTGGAATTTCTGGAGTGCGCTCTAGATTATTAGAATGAAATTTACTGTCTTTTTGTGGAGATATTTCACCATTTTTAGATTGTGAGCTTGATTCTTGTCTTTTTTGCGATGAATCAGATTTTTGAGTATTAAGCTCTTGTTTAGAATCTTCTCCACTAGAATTATCAGAAACATCATCTCGTGAGACTTTTGATTTATTATCTTTTGAATCTTTATCTTGTTGTTTTTTTGTTGAATCATTTTCTCCAAAGATTAGTTTTTTCATTTTGTTCTGCACTTTGTTCCGCAGGTTCGTGAATTGTGCATTTGTATGTTGAGCTGTTTCATCTATACTACTAGTAACATTAGAGAGACCATTTATTAAGTCACCTAACTTATCAAATAATTCATAAAATAGAACTGCTGTTACGATAGTATACATATATACATCAAATTTTAATGCTTCTTTTGCTTCAGCATAAGGGGATGTCATAAAGAATTTCAGTAGATCTAATACTGGCAGATTAATAATAGGACGCCAGCAAACCGTGTAATTATAGAGTGATTTAAATGATGTATCTAGCATTACTATCATTAAAGCCGAGGATAATGCTATTAATATTAGTGTTATTGCTACTACTGTAAGTTGCTTAAAAAGTGTCATCAAAAAATCTTCCAATGTCGGAATGATGCTAATTACCATAAATAGCGGAAATACTGTTTTTATAAGATAAAATCTTATCATTGCATCTAGGGAATACAGAAATGCCTTAAATATAGAAAACGTGAGAACTATCGTTAAAGCATATAACAGAATTATGTAGTAAAATTTTAAACTAAATAAGATCCCCCAAATCTTAGCATTAATTGGTGAAGAATATAAAATATTAAGAATTGAGTCATATATTGCTATATACCATAATTTGCTCATTACCGTTTCAGCTGCGGTTGAAAGAGTTGGTACATCTCCAGTTGTTGCATTAAATACTACTGACATTAGGATGATGTCAGAAATTGCACTACCTAGAGTCCAGAATGGATCTATTAGATATCTCTCTACTGTAAGAAGGCCTTGAGGTGTGAATAATAAACTTACAGTGCATAGCTTTATCATTCTCATCACCATATCATGAATTTTTACTTCTAGTACTCCAGTTAAGAATGCTATTCCATACCATATAATGTAGAAGGTGAGGATGAGCATAAAAATAGGCTGTAATGTTTTCGATACATACGTAGCGATTAATTTGCTACTGTTATCGAGAATTGTGTCGAATATTTGTATTGCACGGAATAAAAATCCAACCTGAAAAACTCCCGTGTTAAAAGTGATCGTATAAGAGCCATAATTATCACCGTAATAACTATCTATAATCTTTAGATATATTCTTCCAGATGGGATGCTTTCAGTAATGCATGACCATGAATTAGGAAGCATTTTACATTTTGTTGCATTCTTGATTGTAAACTGTGCGTTTTTATCTGAAGATGTAGTGACATAATCTCCAATATGCCACGTTGGAATAAAATATTCTCCATTAGTTGGAAGTGCTGAAGATAAAATATTTTGATTTGGGTTAAGTGCATTCGATGTGATCTGAGTTACGTTATTATCTGAGTTGATTATCTGTTGAGGGGAATAGTTTGCTGAGAGCGCATTATCTGTCTCATTTGTTATGAGCATATATAGTCCTACACCATTTGATAAGATACATGGATAAGTTGTGCGTGTAATGTGTACGTTTTGACCGTTATATTTAATATTTTGTGTATCTTTAGTTAAGCACATAGATTGTACTTCATTGCTACCAATACCTGCACTGCCAGAGTTACAATCTGCTAAATTGCATGCAATTGATGCACTTCCTAATGGACCCCATGAGCCACGTATGCTACCAGTGATAGTAAAGGTGCCAGCTTTTGTCCCGCCTATTGATATTAGGCTAGTATCAACCCACGATGCAACCTGTTGTATTTGTGGGGTTGTTGAGAGTAATTCTTTAGGATTAGAATGTATTGTTACAGTATTGCTCGCATTTACATCATTTTGATAATAGCACTGATCTTGGTGACGAGCGCTAGTAATGCTCGGGCAAGCTAATAATATAATTAGTATTATGCAGGTGATGCACTTAACGCTTCTGAAGTTTAGCAAATGAGCGTAGCATCGTAAGATATAATATAATCATATACATACGTTCTATCAATCTCAAGATTGCATTAATTTCTCATAGATTTTTCTATGATTTTTTTATTCTTCTTATGAATTTATGCTAGGGGCTTTTACTAACTTGCTCGAATGTAATACGATGTACGGAAAATGTTATTATAATTTATGACGAATAGTACTACTGCACCATATATGAGCGTGAAAATTGGTATATGTGGAGCACCGAATGCTGGAAAATCGACGCTTTTGAATGCTGTTTTAGGACAAAAATTAGCTATAGCTACACATAAACCACAAACTACAAGAGATAATGTAGTAGGAATGATGAAGTATGGTAGTACTACGATGTTATTTGCTGATATGCCAGGTATTTTTGAGGTATCTAAATATCAGTTGCGTGAGTATTTACTCGTGCAGGCAATTCAAGCTCTTTCTTGGTGTAATGTTGTGATGATTATGATTTCAGCAGAGTGTTTGTACAATAAAACGACAAAAGATGAAGTTTACTCTGTTATTGAAAAAGAGTTAATTAGTATCATTTCCTTGATAGAGAAATTGCCTAGTATTGTGACTATAAAGAAGAAAATTATTGATTGTTCGAAGAAACAAAAATTACTACTACTGTCTAAATATGACCTGATACCGTATGAAATGCGTGATACGGTAGCAAAGTGTCTCCAAGAATTGTCAGAAAAATATAATATAAAGTGTATAATGACTTCCGTTACATCAGGTCGTTATAATGATATTTTAGACATTTGTGCATCTTATAGTATGCCAACTTATCGTTGTTTTGATGATTTAGTATATACGAATGTATCTGAGAAAATTTTAGCTGAGGAAATTACAAGAGAGCAGATATATTTTTCTGTCCACCAAGAAGTTCCTTATTCATGTATGGTAGAAACTGTAGCGTGGAGAGAACTTGAAAATTATAAAGTGCAAGTATTACAAAATATCATTACAGCTAAAGAATCTCATAAAATGATTCTCATAGGAAGAGATGGAAAAATGATAAAATCTTTGAGAGAGAGAGTTACGAAACAGATAGAAGGAATTTTAGATAAGAGAGTAGAATTGCAGCTACATGTAAAAGTGAGAAGCGATTGGATGAAAAATATCAGACCGAAAGATAATCTAAAAGATTTTTGAAAAAATTACATCTACCTCTATTATTTGGTTTTTTCGCTTATAGTGCTATTCTCAGTAAGATACTGAGCACCGACAGTGATTATATTTAATGCACTTTGATGTAATATTCCTATATAATCATCTTTTTCAAAAATTGCTTTTACTATAAGTGATTTTACCTTATTATCTTCCACGGATTTTAAGATAAAGTTACCCGAGCTATCTATAGAAAGAGCTGATTTTGGTACCAAAATGCAGTTGTCAAAAACTAGGCTAAATGTCACCGTTGCATCGATATTATTCATCAAGCTATTTTTATTGTCATTGATGGTGATTTCGGTAAGAAATGCTTTTGTATCTTTCGCAGCTACCTTGCTAATAAAAGTAACGGTGCCGTTTAATGTTATATCTTTCCCACTGCCGTTTATCATAGAGACGGTGACTGGAGTATTATAAGAAACTTGAGCTACTTCTGTTTGAGAAAGATATACTTTAGCTTTAAACGCTCCTACTTTATAAAATTCTCCAACTACCCTACTTCCATTTGTGCCGTATCCTATAACATCATTTTTTTCAACGCTTATAAAGTCTACAAAGCCATTGAATGGTGCTTTCACAAATGTATCATTTAATATTTCTTTTGCATCTTTGAGTTCAGCTGTAGCTAGCTCTAACTTTTCTGTAGCATCGGCCATTTCGAACTTCGATGCACTTCCATTGTTATATAGTTGTGATATGGAGTTATGCATTAATTGTGCTTTTTCCAGAGCAATATTAGCTCTAGCTAATCTCTCCTTAGCACTTTTATCTTCAACTTTCAGTATGACATCTCCCTTTTTTAAATAAGTTCCAGACTGTACGAATACTTCCAATACTCTTCCACCTGCTATTGAGGTAAGTAAAATTTTATCACTCGCTTCTAATATGCCAAAAGCTTTTAGAGTAGAAGTATGTTGGCGAGGAGTAAATTTCTCAATTTTAAAGTAGTTATGTTGTGACTGTTTAGCTTGTTTATCATGGTTTGAAGTGAATACGCCAGAGAGCATCCACAAAACTAATACAAAAAGTATTGCTACTACTACGTAATATTTATTACGAAATGGCTGTAATTTATTAAGCATCATAAGGTGATACTGATCATTAAACCACTTTGATAGCAGAAAAAATGAAAAAATACTAATCAGATCTTAAGTTATTACTTGTTTAGAAAGTGAATAAAGAACCGTACTGCGGATATGCTGATGCGATCAGTATTGCGTATAGCGAATTTTGCACTATATTTTTTCCTAGATAACAGTAACTTACGCAATGTTCGATCTTAAAAAGAGAAAAAGCCTTTTAATGTGGTGCCTTATTGTTGGTATGCTAGTAGCACTCTACGGTATTTTTGTTGATGATATGGTAAATGTTAGAAAGATTGGCTTTTCTGACTTCATGGAGCTTCTGAATAAAAATCATCTAAAAACTGTAACGATTCGTGGTAATTTAGTAGAAGCAAGCGATAATTCTGGTACTTTGGTGAGTACTTTAGTGCCAGAGCTGTATATAGGAATGACACTTGTGAATGTTCTCCTTGAAAAAGGTATAAAAATTCTATTTACCCCATTGGAAACTCCTTTAGGTGGATTTTTAGGAGTGCTTTTGTCATGGGTGCCGGGGTTACTTTTACTTGGAATGTGGAGTTACTATATGAAAATGATTCAGGGGGGTGGGAAAGTTATGAATTTTTCCAAATCTCGAGCTCAACTTGTGACTGATGGTCATAAGGTGACGTTTGCGGATGTTGCTGGTGTGGATGAAGCAAAAGCAGAGTTGGAAGAGATTGTATTATTCCTTAAAAATGCTGAAAAATTTAAGGCATTAGGAGCAAGAATACCGAGAGGTTGCTTATTAGTAGGGTCTCCAGGTACCGGAAAGACGTTATTAGCTAAGGCTGTTGCTGGTGAAGCTTCTGTTCCGTTTTTTAATGTTTCTGGTTCAGATTTTGTAGAGATGTTTGTTGGTATCGGTGCAGGTAGAGTGCGAGATATGTTTAAACAAGCTAAAGAGAAAGCACCTTGTCTGCTTTTTATTGATGAGATAGATGCAGTAGGAAGAAAAAGAGGTAGCGGACATGGTGGTGGAAACGATGAAAGAGAGCAAACTCTTAATCAGTTATTGGTAGAAATGGATGGGTTTGGTAACGTACCTTCTGCACCTACTGTAATAGTTTTAGCTGCAACAAATAGAGCCGACGTATTAGATCAAGCTCTTTTACGTCCTGGAAGATTTGATAGGCAAGTTGTAGTTAGCGCACCTGATATAAGAGGAAGAGAGCAGATACTGAAAATACATATGCAGAATGTTCCTATTGCAAATGATGTTGATATAAAGGCTTTAGCAAGAAGTACTCCTGGCTTTACGGGAGCTGATCTTAGTAATTTGATTAATGAAGCAATACTTTATACTGTGAGGTGTGGTAAGACTAAAGTGGAAATGTACTGTATAGAGTATGCTCGTGATAAGGTGATGATGGGGCCAGAAAGAAAATCTATAGGGATGACAGAGCATGAAAGACGTGTAACGGCATATCATGAGGCAGGACATAGTATTGTTGCTCTCCATTCTCCTGCGTCTGATGCTTTATATAAAGTTACTATAATGCCGCGAGGATATTCTTTAGGGTCAACAGCAAGATTACCAGAGCATGATAAATACTTAGAAACGAAAGAAAAAATGCTTGCTGATATAGCTGTGGGTATGGGTGGAAGAGAAGCAGAAAGACTGATATTTGGAGAAAATCAAATTACTACTGGAGCTAGCGGAGATATTGCTATGGTAACGAAAATTGCAAAGAGAATGGTAATAGATTTTGGTATGAGTGAAAGGGTAGGGCACGTAAAAGTACAAGAGCAAGATTCGTACTATCGTAATTGTTCTGAAGAGATGTCAAAAATTACAGATGAAGAGGTAAGAACTATTATAGAAGGTGGTAGAATAGTAGCTCAGAATATTCTTATAAAGCATATAGGTGAACTTGAGCTAATAGCAAAAGCACTGTTGAAGTACGAAACTCTTACTGTAGAAGAGGTGAAGATGATAGTTAAAGGAGAGAAAATTAGGGAAGATGATAGTATTGAAGGATGATGTGTTGATGATCTTTTGAGTGAATATAAAAGGAAAGAGGAGGATAGAAGGATCAGTATGGAGAAGGTATTGAGTTGTGAGATCTAAGGTGAGGGAG